>JANQKH010000229.1 GCA_028281215.1 Phycisphaeraceae bacterium
GCCGACGGCACGAAGGACGGTTACGACATCACGATTACACGTGCGGTCAGCGATGCTGTGGACGTGCCGATTGTCGCATCGGGCGGCTGCGGCAGTCCGGAACACATGCGGGAGGTGCTTGCCGAGACCCGCGCAGACGCGGTGCTGGCGGCGAGTATTTTTCACTATGGCGAATACACGATCGCGGAAACGAAACAGTACCTTGCCGAGCACGGCCTGCCCGTTCGGCTGGTCGAACCCATTGCCCTTGATTAACGGATCAACATGAACCAAGACGAACTCGTTGTAAGACCGGACCAGTTGGAAGACCGCGCTTCGTTCGCGGACACGTCGCTACGCAAGTTCTTCGAGGCGGCGGTGAAATACCAGGCTTCTGACTTACTGATGCGCGGCGGACAGAAGGTAAACCTGCGACTTCGCGGTTCGCTGCGACCGCTGGAAACCGAAGCGATCAGTGAAAAGGATTTCGAGAAGGCGGTCGACGAGGCGTTGACGCCTTTCTACAAAGACATGTATGCCAAGCACGGTTCGATCGATCTTGGCGATGACTTCGAGATCGGCGGCGAAACGCATCGCTTTCGTATCAACCTGTTCCGCACGCGCAGCCGCAGCGCGATAGCCGCGCGGCGCGTGAGCAACGAGATTCTCAAGTTTGAGGATCTGTACCTGCCGCCCGTGCTGGAAAAGGTTGCCTTGGCCAAACAGGGCCTTGTGCTTCTCTGCGGTATTACTGGAAGTGGTAAGAGCACGACGATTGCGTCGATGCTGGAGCATGTGAACCAGAACCGCGCCTGCCACATTCTTACGATTGAAGATCCGATCGAGTACCTGTTCCGTGACGGCAAAGCGTTAATCAACCAGCGCGAGATCGGCGTCGATGTGCCCAATTTCGCGATCGGCCTGCGCGCGCTGGTGCGCGAGAATCCGGACGTCGTGCTGATCGGTGAAATGCGTGACCGTGAGACATTCGAAGCCGCGTTGCAGGCGGCGGAGACCGGGCACCTGGTGTTCGGCACGATTCACGCGTCGAGTGCGACGCAGGCGTTCAGCCGAATCTACGATCTGTTTCCCCAGGAAGAACGGGACAACATTCGCACCATGCTCGCCTACAACATGGTGTCGTTTGTGTATCAGAAACTGCTGCCGACGATTCGTGAGGACATCCAGCGTGTGCCGGCGGTGGAGATTCTGATCCAATCACCACCGACGCGGAAATACATCCTCGATAACCGCGAACACGAATTGGAAGAAGTCATCAAGGAAAACCGCGAAGCCGGTATGCAGACATTTACCGACAGCCTGGTCAGCCTGGTGGAAAAACAACTGGTTCACCCGAAGGTCGCCCAGGCCAACGGGCCGAACCCGGAGGAAGTGAAGATGCGTTTGCGCGGCATCAACACGTAGGGTTGGTGCACGATCGGAGCGGATTGGGCCGTGACGGCGAGCATCTGCTCCATTCGCGTGAACGGCCTTCAATTCGTATCATGGCACGCCCCGCCGGATTGTGTGGGAAAGGCGTCTAACTCCAGTTTTCTTCGTTGAATGATTTGTCATGCCTGAACTCCTCCAGTTGGCGGAAGTTGACACCGCGTTCCTGATGAGCGTGTACAAGCCGGTCATCGTGGCCGTGGTGCTGGGTTTCTGGGCCAAGGCCGTCGGCGTGATCGACAACGACCTCGAAACCGTCCGCCATTACGTCCCACAGGACCAGCAGTCTGATCGACAGAACGTGGTCCAGACCTGGCAACGCCGATGGAACCTGATCAACCTCGGCGGCGGTATTGCCGCGTTCGGACTGTGGTTCGTCGTAGGCAATTTCTGGCTTGGACTGCTGATCGCCATCGCCATCATCGCCTGCGACTTGCTTGGCTACGCGATGTTCCGCAACGTACGGGTGACCGAAGACAAGAAGTGGACGTTCGATCCCAAGTCGTGGATCGCCGAACGTCGCGATGCGGCTCGACACGCCGGCGCCCAGGAAGACGCCACGTACGCATTCATCAACAAAGGCGGGGACCGGATCGATGTCCCCGCCGGCGACGACCCGCGCGTCGCGGCGCACGAATTGCTGGGCGACATCCTCGGCTTCGCCCTGCCTCGACAGGCCGAGCGGTTCGACATCGTCATCGGCAAGGATCGGTCAATCATCTCCGTGCAGGTCGACGGCGTGCGCTATCCGCAACCGGATGCCGACAATGCGCAACTCAAACGGGTGGTTGACTACATCAAGGAAAACGCCGGCCTCGACGTTGAAGATGTCCGCCGCAAACAGAACGCCAATGTCACCATCGAAGCCGAGGAAACCGGACAGCATGTGCTCGGCGTGACCACCATCGGCTCCACCAAAGAGCTGCAACTGACCGTCGTATTCGATCCCGACAAGCGCGTGTCGATGAAGGTAGAGGAACTCGGCCTGCTACCGGCGCAACTGGAATCCCTCAAGGCGATCTTCCGCAGCAAGAACCGCACGGTGATCGTCGCCACACCGCCCAAGCAAGGTCAGACCACCACGCTTTACAGCCTCATGCAGAAGCATGATCCGTACACGCAAAGCATCGTGACACTGGAGGAAGAAGTTGCGTTTGAAATTGAAGGCGTCACACACAACACCATCGAATCGGGCACCAGCCCTGATGCCGTGGCGGAAGAACTGGCCAAGCTGACACGACAAGACCCACACGCCTTGCTGCTGGGCCGACTGGCGGATGTGAAAGTCGCCAAGACGATTGCGGCAACCTCGCAGGACATCCGCTTCTATGTGGGCATGCGGCAGGATGACACGTTCACCGCATTGCGCGCGTACATCAAGGCAGTGGGTGATTCAAAAGCCGCCGCCGCCTCGCTGGAAGCCGTCCTGTCGCAGCGCCTGATTCGCCGACTGTGCCATACCTGTCGGCAGGCGTATCAACCTGACCCGGCAGCGTTGAAAAAGATGAACCTGCCGGCCGATCAGGCTTCACAGTGGTACAAACATTCGGGCAAGATTCCGGTTAAGAAAGACGTCATGGACTGCCCGAGCTGCCACGGTATGGGTTACATGGGCCGACTGGCGGTGTTCGAGGTGATGGTGCTTGACGACAACGCGAGGAAGCTGATTGCCGGTGGTCAATTGGACCAACTTCGCGGTTACCTTCGCAAACAGAAAATGCTCTGGCTTCAGGAAGCCGCGCTGATGCGCGTGATCGACGGCGAGACCGACATTGCTGAAATCGGACGTGTGACCTCCGGCGAAAAGTAACGCCAACGCAGTCACCGTTTTACCATCCGGCTCGTTGCACTGAATACAATCAACCGACAAATGGTGTTCCCATGCTGAATATTCTGGTCATCGTCGGCATCCTGCTTCTGGCTTACTGGAATTACTTTCAAGGGTTCTTCACCGCGTTCATTCATCTGGTGCTGGTGGTCTGTTGCGGCGCGATGGCGTTCGCCCTGTGGGAACCGGTCGCCGTCGGCATGTTGATGGGCATGATGCCCAAGTACGCGTGGGCGGCCGGCCTGGTGATTCCCTTCGTGCTGTTGCTGCTCATCGGACGCTTCGTGATCGATCACTACGTGCCGGAAAACGTAAACTTCGGACAGTTGGTGAACATGCTCGGCGGCGGGTTGTGCGGCGCGGCGTCGGCGGTGCTCTCATCCGGCATTCTGGTCATCGCGCTGTGGCACATGCCGTTCCCCCCGGAAGCGTTCGGCGCCAAGCCGTACATGGTCAACCCCGCCACGGGACAGATCACCGAAGACACGCAGAGCGGCGGCTCGCTGTTGGTTCCGGTAGATCGAATTGCCGTCGGCTTCTTCGGTGCATTGTCGGACGGTTCATTCGCCGGTGGTATGCCACTGCGTACCGGCAAGCCGGACATGATTCGCTTGGCTCACGAAATGCGCATCCGTCCGATCAACGGTTCGATCTCCGCGACGCCGGCGACGTTGTCGGTAACCGGTCACGTGGTGCAGAACACGCCGGTGTTGAAACTCGCCCAGCCGTTTAACAGTGCGTTTCGAGGCGCCAAGGGCGGTAACCCGTTGTCGTCGGACAAGCACAAAGTGGTGATGGTCGACACGCAGTGGACGCTGGGCGGTAAAACGTTTGATGACGATTCAAAGCTGCGCGTGCCGCCGACGCAGATTCGGCTGGTCACCATGAAGGCAGGCGAATCCAAACCCGTGCTTCATTTGCCGGTCGCGTTTTCCAATATCACTGATGCAACAACCAGCGAGCGCAAGTTCACCCTGATCAACTCTGACGAAATCGCCGCCAACAGCATCGAGGGCGAACAAACGACCACGATCGGATGGGTATTCATCATTCCGAATAACCACACCGAACAGTTTTTCATCGCCCGGCACCTCCGCTTCGCATTGACGGATGGGGACAAGAAAGCGGCCGAAGACCACGCCAACGAACTCGCCGCCGCCATTGGCGTGGATGTGATGGAGACCGACAAGAAAGACGACGGCAAGACCGGATCCAGCAAAACGCAGATCACGGGCGTGAAGGTGGAGATCACGCCCGAACTGCCCACGCGCACGAGCAAGAATCTGGCGCGCGGGCTTAACTTCGGCAAGAGCAACGGGATTGTCGACGGCAAGTCGGTCACCGCACCGCCCCAGGGCCGCATCTCGCCGGCCACGCTGGTCAAGCAACTGGAGGAAAAGCCGGGCGAAGCGATCGTCCGCGTGGCGCTGGGACGTGAAAAAGCCAAATCGATTCACGGCCGCGCGATTCAGCTCGCCGCTGAGTTGAACAGCATCTACCTGCGCGACAATCAGGACCAGGACAAGTTCCCGATCGGCTACGTGGTTTCCAAGTCGACGCGCGGTATGGAGATCAACATCGATCGCCTGCAACCCATTCGCTCGATCAGCCAACTGCCCGTGTCCGGCAACGACCTGGCTCCGGGCGAGGCGATTTATCTTTACTTCACAGTCAAGCGCGGCGTACGTTTGATGTCGTTGCGCATCGGGACGGAAGTCATCGAAGATCTCAAATCCATGACCGTGCCGAAGTGATTCCATTCGCGATGTCGTGAATGGTTCCGAGACGCCCGGGGTTGCCAAGGATGGCCGCATCATTCAAAAACAAACGCATCG
>JANQKH010000297.1 GCA_028281215.1 Phycisphaeraceae bacterium
CTCGCCGGCAAACAAGCTGAGCACGTCACATTAGCCGAGGACGTGGAACCGAACCAGACCGCCAAGCGAAACCATCTGATGTCCTTCGAGGCGATGGCGGCCGAGCCCGACCAATTGGTCAGCTATCATTTTTGGGCGGACGATGTCGGCCCGGACGGTAAGGTTCGTCGCACCTTTAGCGACATGTACTTCGCCGAGGTCCGTCACTTCGAGGAGATCTTCCGCCAAGGTCAACAGCCGCCGCGCAATCAACAACAGCAGCAACAACAACAGCAGCAACAGCAAGGGCCGAACGCCAAACCGATCGAAGACGCGATTAAATCTCAGCGCGAGATTATCAACGCCACGTGGAACCTGATCCGCCGGGAAGTGGGCAGCGATCCGTCACTGCGTTTCGCCGAAGACGTTAAGGTCATCGCCGACGCCCAGGCCGCCGCGCTGGCGAAAGTGCGGCAACTTAAGGAACGCGTCAACGATGCGAAGTCAAAAGGCTTTGTCGAAGCCGTTGAGAAGCACATGCAGTCGGCGTTTGAATCACTCGCCCAGACGGTCGACACCAACTCGCCGCCCACGCTGACCGAAGCGCTGACGCATGAACAGTCGGCCTACCAGGCACTGCTCAAACTCAAGGCTAGGGAACACGAAGTGCATCGTCAGCAGATGGCGTCCAATCAACAAAGCCAGCAGCGACAGCAGAACCAAAACAGCCGAAGCCAACAGCAACTTCAACAACTGAAACTTGACAACAAGCAGAACCGCTACGAAACACAGAAGACTGCGCAGCAGCAACAACAGAATCAGGCCAAGCGCGAAGTCAAGCAGGTGCTCAATCGCCTGCGCGAACTCGCCCGTCGGCAAAGCGACCTTAAGGACAAACTCAAGGAACTCGAACTCGCCCTGCAAGCCGCGCAGGATCAGAAGGAAAAAGAAGCGCTCGAGCGCGAACTCAAACGACTGCGCGAACAGCAGCGCGACATGCTCCGCGACCTCGACGAACTGCGCAACCGCATGGACAAGCCGGAAAACCAGCAGCAGATGGCGGACGCCAAAAAACAGGTTGACGAAGCGCGAGAAAACGCCCGCCGCGCATCAGAGTCTCTCGAAAAAGGCATGACCTCCAAGGCGCTGAACGACGCCACCCGCGCCGAGCGCAAGCTGGAACAGTTGCGCGATGAGTTTCGCAAGAAGTCAGCCGGGCAGTTCGCTGAAGACGTCCGTCAAATGCGAGAAGACGCCCGCGAACTGGCCAAGGATCAGGGCGACCTGAAAAAGAAACTCGACGAACTCGATCAACAGAAGGGCCGTTCCCTCCGTGATAAAGGCGAACGCAAACAGGTCGCCGAAGGGTTCCGTCAGCAGAAGGAAAAACTCGACCGGTTGATGCAGGACATGCGGCAAACGAGCGAAGAGTCCGAAACCGCTGAGCCGTTGCTGTCCAAACAATTGTACGACACGCTTCGCAAAGCCGACCAGCAGCGTGTGGATCAGGCGCTCGACGTCGCGTCGCAGTTGCTCGATCGCGGTTTCAATCAGGAAGCCAGGGCCGTTGAACCCAAAGCCAGGCAGGGCGTTGACGACATTCGCCGCGGCGTCGAAAAGGCTGCGGACAGCGTACTCGGCGATGAGATCGAATCTCTCCGCCGCGCCAAGGAGTCACTCAAGCAACTGGCCAACGATGTCCGCCACGAGGCGAACCAGAAAGATCCGAACGGCCAGCGCCTCGCCCGCGCCGACACGCCACAAAACCCATCTGCCCAACGGCCTGGGCAACCCAACCAGCGAAACCAACAAAGTAAACAAGACAACTCCCATCGACGTACGTCGCCCGACGGCAAGCAAGCGGACGGCAAACAACAGGCGGGTAAACAACAGGCAGGCAATCAACAGGCAGGCAAACAACAGCCTGGTCAGTCCGATGGTAAGCAGAACAGCCCACGACAACCCAACCGCCAGCAGCCGGGTAAGCAAAATGCCAGCGATCGGCAGGCGAATAACAAGCAAAGCGGCGGTAAACGGTCCGATCAACCGGGCCCGCGCCAGGCATCCCGAAACCAACCGGGTAAACAAGATGGCAAACAGAGCAGTCAGGCCAAAGGCAATCAACCAGGCCAACCCGGCAAGCAAAACAGTGAGCAAGACAGCCAACAAGCAGGCAAACAGCCGGGCCAACCCAACCCGCAACAGGCCAACGCCCAAAATCCGCGGAACGGGAAACAGCAATCGAATCAACCCGGCAAGCAGAGCGACCGTAGCCAGTCTTCCAAATCAAATCAGCCATCGAACCAACAAGCCAACGCCCAACAACCCGGCCAGCAGCCTGGCCAACAACGGTCGAATAACCAACAGCAATCACAACAGGACGGCAAGCAAACCGGCCAATCACAGCAAGCTAATTCGCGCAGCAACAATCGCAACCCGCTCAACTTCCTGAACCAACAGTCGCGCAACGGCCAAGGCGCCAGCGGGCCGCACGGCCCCATCACCGGCGAGGATTTCCGTGAATGGTCTGATCGCCTCCGCGACGTTGAAGAGATGGTCTCCGATCCGAATCTGCGCGAAAAGGTCGCGCGGGTGCGCGATCGCGCCCGAGAGATGCGCATCGATTTCAAACGTCATTCCAAGGAACCAAACTGGGATCTGGTCCGCAAACTCGTCGCAGAACCGCTGGTCGAACTTCAGCAGGAGATCGCGGACGAGTTGGCCCGCAAGGACAACTCGAAAGAACTGACGCCGATCGATCGTGATCCGGTGCCGGGCGAGTTTAGTGACCTGGTTCGGCGTTATTACGAAAAACTGGGTAGCGGCGATTAAACAGGCGAACGGTTTCGATGGAGCAAACGTTGACGCTGGCGAGGTTGATCATCCGCGAATGGGACTGGCTTTGGGCCGCCGTGCCGATCGTTGTCGCCGCGCTGTTGATTCTCGGTTGGGGGTATCGGCAGACCTCATCTGGTGCTGGTGGTGCCCGGTTCGTTGCGGGCGGCCTGAAAATCATCGGCTTGCTCGCGCTGGCGTTCTTCCTGCTCGATCCGCACTGGAGTGAACACCGCAGCTTGCCCCGCGCCAACCTGTTCTTCGTGCTGGCCGACAACAGCCGCAGCCTGACCATCACCGATCGCGATGAATCAAACCTTCGCGGTCATCGGATGCGGCAGTTGTTGTTCGGTGAATCACACGCCGACTTGCCGGACACGACGCCGGGTGATCAAGGCAAACAAGATAAAAAAGCCAAGGTCGGCAACGCCGAAACCGGGCGATTTGACGGTACATTGATCAGCCCGTGGGCCGTGAAACTCGTTGAACAATTTGACACCCGCGCCTTCGCGTTCGATGCACGCTTGCGCCATCTCGATCGGCGCGATGTGTTGATCTTCGACGGCGATGCGTCAGCGTTGATGACAGCGTTGAGCACTTTGAAAGAACGATACCGCAGCCGACCTGTCGCCGGGGTATTGTTGTTCACCGATGGTAACGTCACCGACCTGCCCGATGGTCCGTTGGACCTGACCGGTCTGCCGCCTGTGTATCCGGTGGTGATGGGCAAGGACGACGCGACCACTGACATTCGCATCGAAAACGTGGCGGTGGCGCAAACAGCATTTGAAGACGCACCGGTTACCATCACCGCGGACGGATCAACCCATGGGTTCAACGGCCAGACTGTGTCGGCGAAGCTGATCGATGCCAAAGGGGAGGTGGTGGAACAGCAAACTGTCGACGTTGACAGTGATGAAAAGTCGCTCGCGTTTCGCTTCCAATTCAAACCCAAGACGGCGGGGCTGTCTTTCTACCAACTGATCGTGTCGCGACCCCAGGACACCGCAGCGGTCATCGAGGCGGTGGGTGTGAACGGCGATAAAGAAAAAACATTCGGCGAAGCGACCATTGAAAACAACACGCAACTGATTGCCATTGACCGAGGGCAGGGGCCATACCGCATACTCTACGTTTCGGGTCGGCCCAACTGGGAATACAAATTTCTTTCCCGCGCGGTCGTTGATGACCCGCAACTGGACGTCGTTGGTTTGATTCGCATCGCCCGCCGTGAACCCAAATTCAAATGGCGTCGCAAAGGCGAGAACGAAACCAATCCACTCTTTCAGGGATTCGATGACAAGAAGGAAGAGATCGAACAGTACGATGAACCGGTTTTGGTGCGCATGCACACACGCGACGACGCTGAGTTGCGAAACGGTTTTCCCAAAACGCCGGATGACCTGTTCGGTTACCACGCCGTCATCATTGATGACTTGGAAGCGGCGTTCTTCACCCGCGATCAGATGGCGCTGTTGGACAAGTTCGTCACGCGACGGCGCGGCGGACTGCTCATGCTGGGCGGCACGGAATCGTTGCGGGAAGGCGCGTATCAGCAGACACCGATCGGGCGGATGCTGCCGGTCTATCTCGATCGTACCGAGGCGGCGCCGCACGGGCCGTTTCGCTATGAACTGACCCGAGTCGGGCGGCATGAGGCATGGATGCGTTTGCGCGGCAGCGAAGCGGACGAAATCCAACGCGTCGCGGCGATGCCTGACTTTCGCACGATCAACGCCGTGTTCGGGATCAAACCCGGAGCCACCACCGTCGCTTCGGTGCGCGATACGTCCGGAGCAGTGCACCCCGCGCTGGTCGTGCAATCGTTCGGCGGGAGGGTCGGTGTGATGACCATGGGCGATCAGTGGCGCTGGGCGCTTCATCGGCCGCGCAGTGACGATCCGGAGAAAGATGATCGCCTGTACGACCAGGCGCGCATGTGGCGGCAAACGCTGCGCTGGCTTGTCGCCGACGTGCCGCAGCGCGTGGAACTGTCCGCATCGCAGACGACGTCCGACGCAGGGCAGTCGCGGTTGCTGAAGGTCATACTGCGCGACAAACAGTTTCAACCAATCGACAATGCGACTGTCACCCTTAAAGTGACATCGCCTGACGACAAGACGATTGAAATCACCGCCGACCCCGCAGACGAACCGGGCGTATATCAATCGTCATACTTGCCAAGAATACCCGGTGCTTATCGCGTGCACGCAACTGCGGTGGACGGGCAAGGCGAATCGGTCGGTGAAGCGAATGTGGGGTGGGCGCAGAACACCGCCGGTCGTGAGTTTCATTCGATTAAGCCGAACCGGACACTGCTAAAAACCATCGCCGACAAGACCGGCGGTGAGATCGTGGACGCGGAAGATCTGGATTCGTTCGTCGCTTCATTGCCAACGAAGAAATCGCCTGTCATGGAGATGTCCGTCGAACCGTTGTGGGATCGCTGGTGGGTCTTCGCGATTGCCCTGTTTTGCCTGGCAGGGGAGTGGGGCATCCGGCGATTGAAAGGACTTCCCTGACGTGAACATTCGTGCATATGCGATATGGTGTTTATTGGTGTGCACCGGCGTGATGGCGTCGGCGGTGATGGCCGAACAGACGGAGCAGGAAACGCAGGGCGAACAAAAAGACGAACGGCCCGTGCTGATCGTCGTGCAGGGCGCCGGTGGGGCGCCGGAGTTTGCTGAACAGTTCGCGACGTGGTGCGACCGTTGGGAAGAGGCGGGCAAATCAGGCGGTGCGAAGGTGACCGCATTGCCCCCGGACAACGACACGGTCGAGACAGCACTCGAATTGTTCAAGCAGGCGGTCGCCCAACACGCGGGCAAATCCGAGCAACCGATGTGGATCGTGTTGATTGGTCACGGCACGTATGACGGCCGTGCCGCCAAGTTCAACCTGGAAGGTCCGGATGTGTCGGCCGCCACGTTGGCCGAGTGGTTGAAAAAAGTGGAGCGCCCGATGGCGGTCGTCAACTGTTCGTCATCCAGCGCGCCCTTCATCGATCGTCTCAAGGCGCCTGGTCGTGTGGTCGTGACCGCGACCAAATCCGGCTACGAACTGAACTTCTCTCGCTTCGGCGGATACCTGTCCAGCGCGATTGCCGACGTCCGCGCGGACCTCGACAAGGACGGACAAACCTCGCTGCTGGAAGCGTATCTCTTTGCCTCGCGCGCGACGCAGGAGTGGTACAAGGCTGAGACGCGGCTCGCGACCGAACAGGCGTTGCTCGATGACAACGGCGACGGTCGCGGCACACCGGCCGATTGGTTCCGCGGTGTCCGTGCGGTGAAGAAAGCGCAAGGTCAATCTCTTGTCGATGGCTTGCGTGCTCATCAACTGCACCTTGTGCCGAGCGAGCGCGAACGCCGGATGCCGCCGAAGGAACGCGCCAAACGTG
>JANQKH010000318.1 GCA_028281215.1 Phycisphaeraceae bacterium
TGGTGATTGGGTGATTCAGCAATTGATGCGGCTGTTGATGCGAATCCGCTGCCATGGTTGGCTTGCCTAGCCACATGCCCTTCCGTCATTCCCCCATCATGCCTTAACCTGTTGTCATGTCTGAGCAGGTAAAACCTGACACGAGTGATGGTGCGAACGCGCCGCAGCGCGTGGCGTTGGTGACCGGCACGTTGGCGGAGCCGGCGCTTCGTCGCATTGCCGGCGAACTGGCGGAATCGGGCGCGTATGAGCCGAAGGTCATCGTCTTGAACATTCAGGTCGCGGCGTTGATGACCGTGGAATGGGTGGCGAAGAAACTGACATTGCCGAGCGACGAAGGTCGATCGATTGAGAGGGTAATCGTCCCGGGCTATTGCCGGGGAGACCTGCGCATGCTGTCGGACAAGCTCGGCGTAACGGTGGAACGGGGGCCTCAGAACCTGCACGACTTGCCGCGCTTTCTCGGCCGCGCCGAGCGCACCGCGACCGGCGACTACGGACCGTATGACATTGAGATCATCGCGGAAATCAACCACGCCGCGCGAATGCCGATCGATAACCTGCTGGCAATGGCCGAGCAATACCGCAACGATGGCGCGGACGTGATCGACATTGGTTGCGACCCGCAAACGGATCGGCCGGCATGGGCGGACGTTGGCGTCATCGTCCACGCGTTGCGCGAACGCAGGATGCGCGTGTCGGTCGACAGTTTCCATGCCGACGAAGTGAAAGCGGCGGCAAAAGCGGGCGCGGAACTGGTGTTGAGCGTGAATAGCACCAACCGCGACCACGCGCCGCAATGGCAATCCGTCAGCGATCAATCGGTGGAAGTCGTCGCCATCCCCGATACGCCGAGCGATCTGGACAGCCTCGACGCTACCGTGCAGTTTCTCGCCGCGAATGATGTGCCCTTTCGCATCGACCCGATCATCGAACCGATCGGCTTCGGCTTCGCGGCATCACTCGGCCGGTACCTGGAAGTCCGCCGGCGATACCCCGACGCTGAACTGATGATGGGCATCGGCAACCTTTCCGAAATGACCGAAGTCGACTCCGCCGGCGTGAACATGCTGCTGGTCGGCTTCTGCCAGGAACTGGGCATCCGCAGCGTGCTGACCACGCAGGTGATCAACTGGTGCCGGTCGGCGGTGCGCGAAATCGACATCGCCCGGCGCGTCATGCACTTCGCGGCCAACCGCGCTTCCCCGCCCAAACACATCGACGAACGGCTGGTCATGCTCCGCGATCCCAAACAGCGCGCCATGACCGGCGACGAACTGAACGAACTGGCAAAACAATTGACCGACCGGAACGTCCGCCTGTTCGCCGAAGCCGGCCTGCTCCACGCGATGAATAAAGACGTCCACGCCGTCGGCGATGACCCGTTCGACCTGTTCGACCAACTGGGAATCGACGACCCGTCACACGCGTTCTACCTCGGCTACGAAATGGCCAAAGCCGTCACCGCCCTGACACTTGGCAAGAACTACGTGCAGGACGAACCCCTGCGATGGGGTATGTTGACGCGCGCGGAACGCACGCATTTTGAGAGACGCAAGAAAGGTCGAGAATAATGCGCAAATAGGATAAACGGCTACTTGATACCGCGCATCCAAGTATCATGCATGCATTCACACTGGAGAAACACAGATGACCCACCCTCGTCAATTCATGCTCCTTGCCGTCGTGTGCAGTTCCAGTGCATTCGCTCAGAATCAACAGGCGTTGGACCGCTATGAAGCGCATTCGATCAAGCATGGTGAGACGACGCTGAACTACCGTCTGATGAAACCGGCGAACCAGAAGGCCGGCCAAAAGTATCCGCTGGTGGTTTTTCTTCACGGCGCGGGAGAGCGCGGCAGTGAGAACAAGCGGCAGTTGCTCTACCTGCCGCAAGCGATGGCCGGCGACGACAGGCGACAGGCGTTTCCCTGTTTTGTGTTGGCGCCGCAATGTCATAAGGGCAAGCAATGGGTTGACGTTCCGTGGTCGGAAAAGAAGTCACGACCGATGGCAAAAGAGCCCAACAAGATGATGGCGGCTGCGCTGGCGGCGTTGGACAAGGTGCTTGCCGAGCAGCCGATTGACCGGTCGCGTGTCTACCTGACGGGCCTGTCCATGGGCGGGTACGGCAGTTGGGAGATGGCGATTCGCCGGCCGAACGTGTTCGCCGCACTGGCGCCGATCTGTGGCGGCGGCGATGAGCGGCAGGCCAAGCGGATCGCCGGACTGCCGATCTGGGCGTGGCACGGGGACAAGGATGGGGCTGTGCCGGTGGAGCGCTCGCGGACGATGATCACGGCGCTGAAGCAGGCGGGCGGCAAACCGATGTACACCGAGGTCCAAGGCGGCGGACACA
>JANQKH010000338.1 GCA_028281215.1 Phycisphaeraceae bacterium
GGCATCTCAAACCCGTACAGGTCATCACCCAGCCGCACCCCGGTTTCCCAACCGACTTGCAAGCGCAAATCATGGCGTTGCTCTGCTTCGCTGACGGCAACTCGATGATCACCGAAAAGATTTTCCCCGACCGCTTCATGCACACCGCTGAACTGCTCCGCATGGGCGCCAACATCACGCGCAACGGCCCCAGCGCCATGATCACCGGCGTCCGCCAACTTATCGGCGCTCCCGTCATGGCCAGTGATCTTCGTGCCAGTGCGGGCCTCATCCTCGCCGGCCTCGCCGCTCGCGGCACGACGACCGTCAACCGTGTCTACCACCTCGACCGCGGCTACGAACGCATGGAACTGAGCCTCCAGCAACTCGGCGCCGACATAGAACGCATCAAAGGCGAGTCGGTGTGAGTGTTGGGTGTGGGACTTGGGGTTTGAGATTGGAGTCCTGAGTCACATCCATCCGTTTAGCCGGCGATCGCAGATCACCTCCGCGCTATCCTTTCAATGTGCAGATATCCCTCCGCGATCGATTCACTGGTTCCATCCTCGGCGTCGCACTCGGTGACGCGTACGGCGCGCCGTACGAAGGCGGACCACTTGAACGCCTCCTCTGGCGATCGCTCGGCCTGTTCAAGCCCGGCACGATACGCTACACCGATGATGCGTCCATGACTTTGACGCTGATCAGATCGCTCATTGAGGACCAAGGCGTCCATCAGGACATGTTGGCTCTGCGATGGGCCGCCGCCGCGCGATGGTCACGCGGGTACGGCCCATCCGCGCTCAGAACTTTGAAACGAATCCGCCGTGGCGCCGACTGGCGGCAGGCCAACATTCACGACTACAAGGACGGTTCATTCGGCAACGGCGCCGCCATGCGTGTTGCGCCGATCGGTTTGCTATTCCACCACGCCCTTGAGCGATGCGATGAAGCGGCTGAACAGACAGCCGTGATCACCCACGCCCATCCGCTCGCAATTGAAGGAGCGAAACTGATCGCACGAGCGACGGCCCACGCATCTGACAACACGCCGCCGGTTGCGATCGTGGACGCCCTTCAAAGTGCCGCGAGCGCTGAGCCCTATATTGAACGTCTCGCCATCGCGCGGCAAATGTTGGACGAACCCGTCGACTTGCCTGCCGTCCGCCAACAGTTGGGGCGTTCGATCGTTGCCGCTGAATCGGTTGTGACCGCGATCTGGCTCGCTTGTTCACACATGGAATCCACGTTTGAACAACTGTTGCAAACCGCCCATGCGATCGGCGGGGATGTCGACACGATCGCCGCCATGGCCGGAGGCATCTGGGGCGCGCGGCGCGGCCGCGCCTCACTGTCTTCAAACTTGCTAGAGCGCCTTGAGGACTGCGAAGCTTTTGAACACGCAGCCGAAAACTTAGTGGCTCTTCATCTTCAATTCTTGGAATCTGATTGACCTGTGATTCGCGTTGTCGCATCGATCGTTTAGAATTCACGCATGTCCGATCCGCAATCCAAAACAGAACAATCGTCCGATGCCCCACAGATGAGCGACGACCTGCTCGCCACGTTCATCTGCCCCGTCACGCGGTCGAAGCTTCGGCAGGAAGGCAATTACCTTGTTGGCGAAGTTGGCGGCCTGCGCTACCGTTGGGAAGGCGGGATCTGGCGGCTCATCGCCGATCAGGCTGAACTGCCTGAAGGCATCGAATCGTTGGAGGCATTCAAGCAAAAGTTTGCCGACCAGATTCCAATTTGAATACGGTCATGGACATTTCGCTCGCTTGAGATTTCGGTAAAAATTAGGTATACTGCCGACCATGAACGCGAATCGACATCGCGGACGATCTGATGCGCTTGCTTGGCTGTGCCTGCCCCGCCACGCGGGTGTGATTGTGCAGGCTGGGATGACGAAACCTGTGCGCACCGATGTCGTCAAACCGTGTCCGCCGGACATGTCCGGACACATTCCGGACATGATTGCGGACATAGAAACCCACGTTTTTGGGCGAAAAACCTAGGGCGGACGTCCGGACATTTTCACCGGACATGGCGTTAAATCCATGTGCAAACTTGGTTTAAGTGTGTTTTTCAGGGGTTTGGGGTACCCCCGTGTCCGGACATGGCCGGCGGGTCGGCTATGCTGGCCGCGTCGCGGCCGACCCTGTGTTCACTTCAACCCATCGAGGGAATCATCATGACCGAATCCAGCGCATCGAACTTCTCCGAAATCGTGGTGTACATCCATGGCGTCAGTCACGAGCCGGGCTCGCATGAGCCGGTCTACCGCGCTTTGCATCATGGCATCGCTGGTCAGCTCACCGGTCAGTCCGGCGATTGGCCGAGCGACTTCGTGCCCGTGGAGTGGGGCTGGGAATACCCCGGCGGCACGGACCGGTCCGAACGGCGTCTGACCGAAGCGCAGCGGTTGCTCGGCGGACGGATCGAACAAGCGATGGACGCCACGACCGAGTTCACGCTCAACCCGTTGCGGATTGCGATCAACAAGGTGCGACCGCTCCTAATCTATCGCTTTGCCGACATGTTTTACTACGTGTCGCGCGACGGCAAGGAAGCGATTCGCCAAGCCGTCGCCGAGCAGATCATTGCGGGCATCGAACAGCGTGTGTCACTGTCGGGCAGCGACAAGGTGTCGCTCACCCTGATCGGACACAGCGCCGGTTCGGTGATCGGGTTCGACCTGTTGTTTCACCTGTTTCACCGCGATCTGGAACATGACTTTTTTCAGAAGCCGGCGCAAACCGATGAGGCGGCGGCGCTGCGAACCAAATTGGATGAACTGCGTGCGATGGCGCAAGGCGGCCGACTTCGACTGCGACGGTTTTTCACGTTCGGTTCGCCGGTCGCGTGGACAGTCGTGCGTAAGGACGAAGTGGTCGACATTCTCGCCGCGAGCGATCGGCTTGATCCGTTGAACTACGGCCTGGATCCCAATGCGCCGGGCGAACCGTTGAACGGGCCGCGATGGGTGAACCTGTAAGACAAGGACGACTTCGCCGCCACGCCGGTGGAACCCCTGATGGACAACGCACTGGGCGTGATCGAAGACGTGAACGTGGATGTGTCGTGGTCGATCACGGAAGCGCATGATGACTATTGGGCGTCGGACAAGGCGCACCGTTTGTTGGCGGAGCGGTGGTGATTCATTTGGCGTTTTGTTGATCATTCAAATGGAGTGAGCCTTTGCGTCGTTTGAAGTTGAGCACAACCTGGGTATTGGTCGGCGGACCGTTGCTCGCGGTGGTGATCTGGTCTTTGATGTTCTGGGTCGGCGGGTTTGAGCCGGTCGCGTGTTCGGCGACGGCGATCACGTTCGTCTGCGCGACGTGGTGGATCTTCGAGCCGATTCCCATTCCCGCCACGTCGCTGATTCCCTTTGCACTGTTCCCGTTGACCGGTGTGCTCACGCACGAGGAGGTGGCGGGAGCGTACGGGCATCATCTGGTGTTGTTGCTCATGGGCGGATTCATCATTTCCAAGGCGTTGGAAAAGAGCAACACGCACCGCCGACTGGCGTTACTCATGGTGCATGTGGTAGGCGGCAAAGGGGGGCGGCGGATGGTGTTGGGTTTCATGATCGCATCAGCGGTGTTGAGTATGTGGATTTCCAACACCGCGACGACATTGATGCTCATGCCAGTCGCGCTGGCGGTGTTGGATCAAGTGGACGATGACGAGCGAGGCCGACTGGGTGTGTCGTTGATGCTGGCGATCGCGTACGCGGCGAGCATCGGCGGCATGGGCACGAAGATCGGCACGCCGCCCAACCTGATCTTCGTCGGCGTGTACGCAGATCGGACCGAGCAGACCATTTCCTTCGCGCAGTGGATGGGTATCGCTTTGCCGATCGTCGCAGTGATGATTCCAATCACTTGGCTTTGGCTGACGCGCGGGATGAAGTCGAACGATCTGCGTCTGCCGGCACAGGGCGCCTGGACCAAAGAACAGAAGCGGGTGATGTTTGTGTTTCTGGTGACGGCGCTACTCTGGGTGTTTCGAGCCGGACCGGCGGGCGGATGGAGTGCATGGGTCAGCGATCTGACGACGTTTGGTGACGTGACATTCTACCCCGCGCCATTGGCTGAGCAGGGTGCGACGTTGTTTTATCAGTTGAGTTCGCCGCAAGGGTTGACGGCGTTCGCGGCCGATCTGCCGCTCAACGATGAGCGACAGGTATTCTTCGATGCGCGGAAGGTGGGCGACAGCACGGTCGCGCTGTCAGCGGTGCTGGTGATGTTCCTCGTCCCGACCGGTATGAAAAAAGGCGAGCGGTTGCTGGATTGGAACACCGCCGTGACGATTCCGTGGGGTCTGCTCCTTCTGGTCGGCGGCGGCATGGCGATCGCCAAGGGATTCGGCGCATCGGGGTTGGATCAGATTATCGGCGATGCGCTCAAAGACGTGACGAAGTATGACTTGTTTGTGTTGCTGCTGGTGTTGTGTCTTACTGTGACGTTTTTGACCGAAGTGACCAGCAACACGGCAACGGCGTCGCTGCTG
>JANQKH010000355.1 GCA_028281215.1 Phycisphaeraceae bacterium
TTTGCGCTGGGGAATATCGCGGAAGGAAGGGACAAAAGTTCAGAGGGGCAAAGGGACGAAGAGAGCGCGTTTAGCGGGCGATCGCCGAGCGCCGCGTCACTCGCCGATCGTTGGATCCTTTCGCGCCTGATGAAAACCATCCAACAAACCGACAAAGCGCTCAACAACTACGAGTTCAAACCTTACGCAGACGGTTTGTACGATTTCATTTGGCGAGACTTCTGTGATTGGTATATCGAAGCGATCAAACCCACGATTCAAACCGATGCGCAGCAGCAGCGCGTGTTGACGACGGTGATCGATGCGTTTCTGAGATTGCTGCATCCCGCGATGCCGTTCATCACGGAGAAGTTGTACGAGCACTTGAATGCGATTGCGCCGGATCGAGGATTGGCTAGCGACATTGATGGTGCAGATTTCAATCCGCCCGCCAGTAATTTGTTGATCAAAGCCGCCTGGCCCACGGCAAGCGAGGCATTGATCGATGACGACGCCGAGGCTGCGTTCGATCAGTTGCAGCAACTCGTGGCCGCAGCGCGCGAAGTGCGGACCAGTTACAAGGTTCCGCCGCGGCAGAAAGTGGACGCCACCGTTAAGGCGCCTGAGTCGGTGTTGGAACAGATCAACACGTTTGCGCCGACGCTCGGCACGCTCGCGAACCTGAACGTGCAATCAATCGCAACAGACACCGCCAAGCCTGACGATGCCGCCGCCGCGGTGTTGGGCGACGTGGAGGTTTACCTGCACGGCCTGATTGACGCGAACGCGGAGTGTGATCGCCTGGCGAAGTCGAAGGCCGAACTGGAGAAAAGTCGCAACGCGTTGCAAGGTCGACTGTCGAACGAGAATTACACGAAGAAGGCGCCGGCGCACCTGGTGCAGGAGACGCGGGACAACCTGGCGAACGTGGAAAAGGAACTGGCGGCGATCGAAGCGCAAATCGCGGCGCTGGCTTGTGCGGACTGATGGATTTCGGGCGGCGGCTCTGTTGTGCGGAGGTGAACCGGGCTGCCGGATTTGTCGTATTTTCAAGGAAACCGGGCGCGAATGTCCGGTTGGCGACTGGCAGAGCGATTGAAATACCGTTGGCGTTTCGCCGTTGTTCAGTTATGCTGAAGGTCCAATCTGGATCGATTCATGTCGGGGTGTTTGGGGTGCCCGTCGATGGAAATGAAGGTTCATTGTCCGGCTTGTTCACGCGCGTTGCGCGTTCCGCAGACTGCTTCCGGCCGCAAGGCGCGATGCCCGGGTTGCAAGCAGGTGTTCACCATTCCCAGCCCCGACGAACTTTTTGATGAAACGGTTTCCACATGGATTGAAGATGATGTGGAAGAAATGATGGAGGAATCCGACCAGAAATGGCAGGAAGTGGCGAGCATGCGGGCGTATCAGGAAAAGCATGATCGCATGTCGGCGTCGACCGTCGACCTGCACGCCGACCGAAAGGCCGAAGCGAAGAAGAACGGCGAGGACGAATTGAGTCGACTGGACGCCGACGATCCCGCACCCGTGGAAAAGGCGACAACCTCACCATCACCCACAATCGCAACAGACTCGGCCGACTCGACCATTCTGGGCAAGGTCGTGGATGATGACCCCCCGATTGAGAAGGCGTACGAGCCGACGGGCGGTCCTTCCAAGTCAGGCACGGCGACCACGGTAAAACCGGCTGCCGCTCCCGCTGCGGAAAGCGCGACTTCAGCATCAGGCGGTGTCGCTTTGAAGGACGACGATGTCTTTCCGACGGAGCTTCACAAGAACGCGAGTTACCCGCACCTGACGGTCAAGGAGTGCAGCCAGGCGGGTGTGACGTTTGTGTTTGACTCCGTATTCCTCGAACACCGCGGTTTCCGTGTGTCGATGCCGATTGCCTGTGCGTTCATCGGCGACACCGATCGTGAGAAGCTGGTCGGCCGACCATTGGCATTTATTGATCAATCTGCGGCTGCGATCCGCAATGCAAGCGAAGTTGAGGACAAACACGCCACCCACCTGTTGGCTGGTCAAACGCCCAACGATTTGATCGACATCATGGGTACGATCGACTCACTGCCCAAACCGTTCAAATTCCCGCTGCCGTACTACGTTTCGCCGGACCACACCAAGGAATCGGTCAAGTGTGTGACTGAGCGGATGAGCGATGATCATGTGATCTGCTACGTGACGATTCCCAATCACCAAGTCGCGCTGCAGTGGCTGTTGCACGTTAACGGCACCTGCGGGATTGAGTACGCGCTGCTTCAGCATGAGGTGTCGTTGTTGGAGAACGTGGCCTGGGGGGCGCTGGATGAGACCTGTCGACAACGATTGGCCGTCTGGTGCCCGTTCGCGTCGAAGGAGCGATTCCAGACCTACTTCAGCGATGCGGACTTCGGCAAGAAAGACCGCGGCCTAGCGGGGCTGGTCGTGACCGATTCCAGATTGATCTACTGCAAGTACCACCACCGCGGGCATATTCCGCTGGATGAACCTGCCACGATTCGTATCAAAACCGATGACAACTTCGCGCATTTGACCTTCGAGTCCGACACCCTCGGCAAGACAAAACTGGTCAAACTGCACACAGTCGACATTCCCAATTTGCAGGAGGTGTTGGAACTATTCCCGCACATTGCGATCGAATCAAAGTGAACAGGGTTCACCGACGACGACATTTGGGATGAACGCGGATCAACAAAACCATCGAGGGCGTGAACGTTGCTCATCGTTTTCGACAACAAGCCTGTGGAAACCCTGTCGGTTCACCTGCGGCAACATTCAATAGAGCGCCGTTCAGGGCCGACCTGTCGACAAAGGCCGTTGTCATGAACAATGTTCCTCGCCAATCGACAGCGTTCTCGAAAACCATCGACGTAAAACCAGACAGCTTGTTCACGCGTTTACATGTTTAGCAAGTCCTGTATACGAAATGCCTTACAAGTAGCTGTCGCAATATGTTTCCACAATTCGACAGACTAGAAGACGATAGATGAAGAAGTATTAATTCTCTTCTTCATGATCTTTCAGAATCTGACATTGTGGGCAGTGCACCGTCGTTCTACCCGCAACTTGGGAATTGGTGAGCTTGGCCTCGCATCGTGAACAGGGCTCACCCGCGCGGCCATACGCCAGATGGCTGAACTGGAAATCACCTTTTTGCCCGTTCCCATCCACGTAATCCCGTAGGGTACTGCCACCGCTTTCGATGGCTTGGTTGAGCAACGTTCGCATGATTCGCACAAGCCGCCGAACATCGGTCACTCGAAGCGTGTTCGCCTTGGTCATGGGATGAAACCGACAATTGAAGAGCAGTTCATCCACGTAGATGTTGCCCAGCCCCGCGATGAGGTTCTGATCGAGCAGCGCGGCTTTTAGTGGTCGAGTGGTGCGAACAAGCGAAGCGTGCAAGGCTGCTGGTTGAATGGTCAGAGCGTCGGGCCCCAGTTTGGCCCATCGGGATTGGTAAAGCTCGTGAAACGTCCTAAAGGTCCAGACGCCGCCGAACCGCCTAGGGTCGCGGAATACGAGTTTCTCACCGTCGGTCAGATGCCAGACGACATGGGAATGGGGTGCGAGTTTGGGCTGATCCGCCGTGCGATGGACCAGCGATCCGGACATGCCCAGGTGAATGCAGACGCTTGGGTTGCCGGGCGCTTCACCGAGGATCGCCAATTGTTTGCCGTGGCGTTCGACGGTCGCGACGGTCAGTGACCCTAGCAGCGTGTCAAATTGGGCGCGGGAGTGCCCTCGTTTGGTAAGACGCGGGTTGGCATAAGCGCGGATGACATCAGCGCGTCGGATCTGAACGCGCTCGATCCGTTTACCGACGATGCGCTCGATCAGCGTTCGGCGCACCTGCTCCACTTCGGGAAGTTCAGGCATGACGCCGGGATTCTACGGTGGTTGGCTGAATTCAGACTTGTGAAGGGGTGGATCAGGCGGCGGCCTGATCGGTGGGATGCGAGTCGGTGGTCGGCTTCTTCTTGCGTCGTCGCCGGCGTTTCGGCTCGTCGTGCTCGGCGGCGAACGGTGAATCGCTCTCCAGCCGAACATTCAGCTTCTGCAACGCTTCGATTTCAATCTGACGCACGCGCTCACGCGTCAGGCCGACTTCAGCACCGACCTGTTTGAGGGTCAACGGTTCGTTGCCGTCGAGTCCGAACCGTAACCGGAGAATTGTCGCTTCACGGTCGTCGATGATGTTGAGCAACATCGTGATGGTTTCGATGTCATCCTGGTTCAGCACCTGGTCTTCCGGGGAAGGCGTGCGCGTGTCGGTCAGCATTTCGCTGAGCAGGAAGCCGTCTTCGTCGTTGTCGGTCTGCGCCGGGCGCTGGAACGCGCGGACGGCCTTGCGCACGATGCGGACTTTTTTCGGGGTCAGGTCCATCGCCTTGGCGAGTTCCTTTGTGTTGGGTGATCGGCCGAGCTTCTCCTCCAACTCGCGATACGTTTTCTTCCAACGCGAAATCAGTTCAACCATGTACGCGGGAATGTGAATGGGTTGCACGGCATTGATCAGCGCCCGCTTGATTGCCTGTTTGATCCACCACGACGCATACGTGCTGAATCGCGCGCCTTGATCGGGATCAAACGCTTCCACCGCGCGGAGCAAGCCGAGGTTGCCTTCTTCAATGAGATCCTGAAGCATCATGCCGCGGTTGTTGAATCGTTTGGCAATGTTAACCACCAACCGCAGGTTTGAGCGGATCATGCGATCGCGCGCATAGGGGCAGTTGTCGTGGATGATCTTCCAGCACAGCTCGCGCTCCTCCTCCGCGGTGAGCAGTGGTGACTTGTCAATCTCTTTGAGATAGAGCTCGAGTTCGCTCTTGACGCGTGTGCTTGGCATCCTTCTTCCCCAAGGCAACCGTCGCGGCAGCCGTCTAGATGAAAGTCGGCGGAATCGGTCGATCGCTTAACGTTGCAGCCAACCTGTTCAACCGGACGACCGATAATGGTGGGATTGGGGCGGTTTGGTAAGACAGGCAAGCCCCGAATGGACCGATGCAAGATCTCAGGGCGTATACTGTTTGATTCACCCGCGCGCCCGCGCGTTGGAGACGCAAGATGCTCTATGGTTCGCGAAGGAAAAACAGGGGCTTGCTGCCCTTGCTGTTGTGCTGGTGTCTGTGGTATCCGCAGGGCGCCGGCGCCAGTGCACCGGCGGTCAAGGGCTACGCCGATTATCTGTCGTACTCCAAACGGGTCGCGCAGATCGCGGCGTCGTCCTGGGCCACTCACCGTTCATTGGCCAAGACACGCGACGGCCGTGATGTGTTCCTGCTTACCGTCGGCAAAGGCAACACGGCAGGTCGGCCGGCGTTGCTTATCGTCGGGAATGTCCACGAACCGCATCTGGCCGGTAGTGAACTGGCGGTCAAACTCGCTGATGAACTCGTCACCCGCGCGGAAAAGAAAGACAAAGCCGTCACTGACTTGCTCAATCGATACACCATTTACATCATTCCGCGCCCCAACCCCGACGGCAGCGAAGCGTTCTTCAAGCAACCACACTTCGAACGTGCGGGCAACAGCCGGCCCACCGACGACGACCGCGACGGCAACCTCGGTGAGGATCCATTTAATGACCTCAACGGCGACGGCGCGATAACCATGATGCGCATCGAGGATCCAGCCGGTGAGTACATTAAACATCCCAACGACCCGCGCGTCCTCATCAAAGCCGACCCGAAGAAAAACGAACGCGGCAAGTACCGTTTGCTCACCGAAGGCATCGACGACGACCACGACGGTCAGTTCAACGAAGATAACTCAGTCGGCGTGTCGTTCAACCACAACTTCACGTTCAAGTATCCCTACTTCAAGCAGGGTGCCGGTCCGCACCAGGTGTCGGAACCTGAAACGCGCGCGGTGGCGGACTTTGCGTTCGATCGGCCCAACATCGTGGCGGTGTTCACGTTTTCGCTGCAGGACAATCTATTCCATCCTTGGAAACCGAACGGGAACAGCGACCGTTCGCGCATCAAGACCCACATCCACTCCAAAGATGCGCCGTATCAGGATTCCATCGCCAAGCTGTATCGCGAAACACACAGCGGCAAAGATGCGCCAAACGCAAGCGGCGGCGACGGCTCGTTCAGTGAATGGGCGTACTTCCATTACGGAAGATGGTCCTTCGCCACGCAAGGATGGTGGATGCCGAAGGTTTCTGACGGCAATGTGAAGCGAGCGAAGCAGGAGGCGGAACGAAAAGAAGGTGACGATTCCATCAAACCTGTCGCGAGTGTGGTATTGAGGGAAAGGCGCGGGATCGACGATATCACCAAGCTCCGCTGGCTGGAATTGCGGAAGATCAAAGGCACGCCGATTGACGGTTTCGTCAACTGGACTCGCGTCAAACACCCGGATTTCCCCGGTAAGAAAGTCGAAGTCGGCGGATTCAAACCGTACCTGTTCCTCAATCCGCCGATCGCGGAGTTGGATCCGCTCGTCGGCAAGCAGATCGAATTCCTGTCCAAGCTGAGTGACCAGCGGCCGAAGCTGAGCATCCGCGAAGTCGAAGACGAATCGCTTGGTGAAGGTGTGCATCGGTTGACGGTCACGGTATCAAACGAAGGCCGACTGCCGACGATGACAGAGATGGGCCGCATCACGCGCGACCTGCAAGGTGTGCAACTTGAACTGACGCTGCCGAAGGGCGCCAAGCTGATCACCGGCCACCCGCGCTCGCAACTGAATCCGCTCGCCGGCAACGGCGGCAGCACGCAAAAAGTCTGGCTGCTGAGGGCGCCAAAAGGGGGTTCGATCCAACTCCGTACATGGAGCCCACTGGTCGGT
>JANQKH010000362.1 GCA_028281215.1 Phycisphaeraceae bacterium
CGGTGATTACCGCCTCCTATCAATCCAGCGCGCCGGTCGCGGTTCTTTTCGGCGGTTTCATCATCGCCCTGCTGCTGGCGATGAGCGTTTACTTCTGGCAGCAGTCCATCAATCGCGAAGCCGCCATCCAGCGAACGCAGCAACGGTTCGACCGCGCGATCCGCGGCACCAGTGACGGCTTGTGGGAGTGGATCGTCGGAACCAAAGACGTGTGGTACACCCCGCGGTTCAAAGCACTGCTGGGCTACGAGGGGGACGAATTCCCAAACACCATCGACGCCTTTAACGAACACTTGCACCCGGACGATATCGATCACGTCTGGGCGGCGGTCAACGAACATCTCGACTCCGGAAAAGAGTACGACGTGGAATACCGGCTGCGTACGAAAC
Source organism: Phycisphaeraceae bacterium (assembly GCA_028281215.1). GTDB lineage: Bacteria > Planctomycetota > Phycisphaerae > Phycisphaerales > Phycisphaeraceae > JANQKH01. The sequence goes on from JANQKH010000362.1 coordinate 391, forward strand.
AAGGACCATTCCGCTGGTTCCGCGCTCGAGGACTGCGCGACCCGATGACCCGTTCACAAAATGCCACCATGTCCGGTTCGATTCAGGACATCACCAACAACAAAGCCGTGGAGTTGGAAATCGCCCAGCGCAACAAGGATCTTGAAACACTGCTTCACGTGACTTCACACGACCTGCGCGAACCGTTGCGGGCGATCCGGAATTTTTCACAGTTGCTGAAAGAAAACCACGCGTCCAAGTTCGATGAAGAAGCGGCCGACTTTCTTGAACGCATCATTCGCGGAAGCGAACGCCTCGGCGCGCTCCTTAAAGACATTCTGATGTTGTCACAGGCACAGCGAGCGGAAGTGCATGACCAGACATTCCAACTCGGCACCGTCGTCAACGCGGCACTGCAACGCCTGACTGATCGCCTGGATGCCACCGATGCGCAGATTCAAGTGGACCCGAATCTGCCCCAAGTGCATGGCGACGCGACATGGATCACACAGGCAATGTTCAACATCCTCACCAACGCGCTGAAGTTCACCCGCCCCGACGAGAAGCCGGAGATCGAGATCATCCGGTATCAGGACGAAACGGCACCGGACCTGATCGGCCTAGCAGTGCACGATCGCGGCCCGGGCATTCCCGAGCCGTGTGTGGATCGGATTTTCGATCTGTTTCAACGCGGCGTGGGGCGTGAAATCCCAGGCACCGGCGCGGGACTGGCGATCGTGCATCAGATTATCGAACGGCATCACGGCCGGGTCTGGTATGAACCGCGTGACGGAGGCGGTTCATCGTTTTTTGTATTGCTGCCCGCCGCGAATCAGAGCATTGAATCCAATGAACCACCTGCGGAAAGCGAGGTCGCTGCATGAGTTTGGCAATCGCCCCCACCGAACCGCGTAAACCCTTGCGACTGTTGCTGGCCGAAGACAACGAGGACGATGTGTTTCTGATCCGGCAAGCGTTCGCCCGCGCGGAAGTGCCGATCGACATGTCCATCGTCGGTGACGGCGCCAACGCCGTTCGATTTCTGCAACAGGAACCTCCGTTCGAAAATGCGCAGCGTCCCCAAGTCGTGCTCATGGACATCAACATGCCGTTGAAGAACGGATTTGAAGCGCTGGCCGAGTTAAAATCAGACCCAGACCTGTGCAGCATTCCCATCATCATGATGACCACCAGCAACCGGGAGGAAGATATCGCGTTATCCTACGCACGCGGGGCGAGTTCATTCATCACCAAACCCACCACCATTGAGGATCTGGAGCGCGTTGCACGCTACTTCTGGCAATACTGGACAAGCATCGCATCACTCCCCCACGCAGGCTGATCCCGTGAGAATCCCCCATGGCCCGACGCAGTATTCGCATTCTCGAAATTGAAGACAACGAAGACGATTTCATCCTGCTCAAACAATGCGTCCAGCAAATCGAAACCATCGACTGCGCGCTGCACCATGAATCCGACGCCGGCGAGGCGCTGAATTCGCTGGCGAGCATTGATCCGGACATCGTGCTGCTCGACCATCATCTGGGCGCGCAGACCGGGCTGGATGTGTTGCAACAGATGCGGCAGGCGGGGCACTTTCAGCCGGTGGTCATATTGACCGGCGCCGGTGA
>JANQKH010000389.1 GCA_028281215.1 Phycisphaeraceae bacterium
ATCGCGCTACAAAGTCCCAACGGCCGGCTTCGACTTGCGTCGCCGGACAAACGGTGAAATCCGTTTGTTTCACTATCTCCCGGATCGACTTTTCACCGCTCGGGCGATAAACCACCACACCGCGCCGCCGAGCAGCACGCCCGCGCCGACGATCAGCGTGACTCGATCCAAACTCAGCGCCAGTGATCCACATGCGATCAGGCCGACCCAACTGAACGCACGCGGGTAGAGCCGTTGATCTTTCGGCAATCGCAGCGCAGCGGCGTTGGTCAGGCCGTAGTAGATCAACACGGTAAACGCCGAAAGCGACCATGTGGTTTGCACATCACCGATCAGGACAAGGCCGGTGATGATCAGGCCGACGACGATGACTGCACCCGTCGGCGTTGTGCCGGACTGGTTAATGCGGCTTAGTACGTGCGGTACATCCTTTCGCCGCGCCATCGCCAGCAGCACACGAGACAGACCGAGCAACAGGTTCAGCAGCACGCCTCCCATCGCCGCCATCGCGCCGATCGCCATGATGTAGCCGAGCCAATCCATGTTCCACTGTTGCCGCGCGATCGATTCAAGCGGCGCGGCATCAGCCTCCGTCGCGGCGGCGAACGGCGCGGGACCGACCGTGAACACAGCAATCGCCGCGACCGACACGTACACCAGAACCGACACCACCAGTGTCATCACGATTGCCTTGGGAATCGTCCGCCGCGGTTCACGCACTTCTTCACCCATCGTCGCGATGCGGCCGTAGCCGGTGTACGCGACGAACATCAACGCGACGGCGTGCGGCAGCGAAATCCACTCGACGGCCGACCAATCAATCGCTTCTTTTTCACCTGTTCGTCCAATCCCAATGATCACAAACGCCGCCAGCGAACCCAGCGTGACCGTCACGAGCAACGCGTTGACGTGATTTGACCGGCGCAGCCCTGCGATGACAATCAACGTCATCACCACCGCAACACCGACCGCCACCGGCATCAGCCACGTGTCAGGATCGATACGCAACGCGATCAGCGCATACCCGGCCAAACCAAGCGCCGCCGTCGCGGCGCTGGCGGACTTGGCGATCATGAACGTCCAGCCGGCGGTGAAGCCGGCGAGCGGATTGAGAAAGGTGTAGCCATACTCATACGTGCCGCCGGCCACCGGATGCGCCGCGGCAAGCTGCGCACTGGACAGCGCGTTGCACAGCGCGACGAAGCCGGCGAGCACAATCGCGATCAAAACGGCCGGCCCTGCAATCCCCGCCGCAATGCCAAGCGAGACGAACACGCCCGTGCCAAGGATGGAGCCGAGTCCGAGTAGTGTGGCGCCCGGCACGCCGAGCACGCGTTGGAGTTGAGGCTGGGATTGAGTCACGGATCGGAGTCGTTGGGTGGGTCGGGCAAGAAGGAGTGAATGAACTTTTGTAGGGTGGGTCAAGCGCAATGGACCCACCACCTGATTCTAGAAAGAATTCGAATCAACTGTCATGGTTGCGATTTGCGGGTTTTCCACCCAAGCGGAGAAGGTGCAGACATTGCACTGGCAGGCATCGTGCTCATCATGATTTCGCCGATACAAATAACGGTACGGCCCCGCATTCCGGGCACTTTTCGACGTTCACGTTGCCGCGCAGGTCGTAGTTGCATTTGCCGCAATGGCCGCGTGCCATGCGTTTGAGATTTCGCACACGTCGGGCATGAAGCCAAAGCCAGATCGCCGGCCACACGCTGACGGTCAAGGTGATCATCCAGTACGGCACCCACACCGCAAAGTAGGTCGAGCCGGGCGGCAGTTGAATGAGTGACGTATCAACCACCGGCGGCGGCTCGGCGTTGTGGTAGCCCGCCAGTCCCAGCCAGCGCCAGTCAGCGTTCGCCTTGTCAATCGGCGTGCTGCCCAGCAGATGCAACAACACTTGCTCCTGTGTGTTCGACCAGACAAACGTGCCGTCACCAAAGAGCGGCTCTTGCTCCACCTGCGGCGCGTAACGGCTGCGAAGCACGTGGTAGTTCACACAACCGTCCACCGACGATACCATCCACATCTGCCGCCAGACATATCCGTCCGGCGACGTCTCCTCGTCCATCGCCACTTGGGACTTGATTTGTACCCCGTCTTCAATCCAATAACTACGTACCCAGAAGGACACGATGACAAAGAACAACCCCAACCACACGAAGGAGACCGTGTGATACGCCGTCCACAGAATGACCTTCAGCAGTGTCTTCATGATTGGATTGAAGCGAACAACGGCGTCGCCCCGCATTCCGGACAATTCTCGACGTTCACGTTGCCGCGCAGGTTATAATTGCATCGGCCGCAGTGCCCGCGCGCCCGACGCTTCAGTCGCCTGTAACTTCGTAGCAAACAGCACAGCCATACCGTCGGCCAAATACCTACGATTAGCGTCACGAACCAGTACGGAACTAGGATGATGTGTTCGTAACCCCAAGGTTCCATGATCATCTCAAACGGGCCGATGACCGTGGACCCGGTATTCACGACCTGGTCTTCATGGAAGTAGGTGAAGCCGAGGAACTGAATGTGCGTGCCGGCGGTTGGATCGATCGCATCCGGATAGGGATCGTCGATGATGACCGGGCGGTATTCGTCATTTGCGCCGACGTATTGGCTGCTGACGGTCAACTCATCGTCCGGCAGAATGGCCGAGCCCCAATCCATGTAGCGATACCGCCCGGCCATGAACGCCCACTCGCCTTGGCCTGATTCGAGCACTACGCGATAGCGACACGCATGGTCGTCCGTCTCTTCACTGGCGGCGTAGACCTGTGTGCCGGGGAACTCGATGCGATCGGTGAACCAGTAGCTGCGCCACCAGAGAAACACAGTGACGCAGGCGACGCCGAGCCACACGAACGAAAGCACGTGCAACAGGCTGACGAAGATGCGCCGCAGACGGTGTTTCATGGGGTGTTTTTGCAAAGACGTTACTGGTTGGTGAACCTCAATATGTCATCGTTTGGTAGGCGGCACTGTGCCGCATTCCGGGCACGCGTCCAAGTTGGGTTTGCCTTGCAGGTCGTAGTTGCACTTGCCGCAATAACCGGCCGCCATACGCTTCAATCGACGCACACCGCGCCACAGAACCAGCAGCCAGATGATCGGCCACACGCTTGTCAGTAGCAGCACTGCCCAATAGGGCATCGTCAATCGCCAGTGCGTGCTCATGGGCGGGGTGGCGGCGCGGAAACTGGTCAGCCGGGATCGCATCATCGTGTGAAACGGCGTGGCGTCGTTCTTACTGAACGTGAAGCCGAGCAGGCTCCATTTCTCAGTGGCGTCGCGATAGTAATGGTGTCCGTCATCCAGCCACATCTGTCTGGCGCTCGGCCAAAGTTGTCGCGATACGTAGTGCGGCTTCGAATACCAGATGGATTCCGCGCGCTCCACGTTGCCGTCCAACGCGATCGGTGTGTATTGATAGCGAAACCACTCCAGCGTCACGTTCCCGCGCAGGGATAAGATGTGCAGACAGCCCATCCACGTGCGGCCGTCGTTGCCCTCATGGGCATGTTTCAGGACCGTTGAAGGAAACTGATACGTATCCAATATCCAATGGCTGCGCACCCAGAAGATCAGAACCACAAAAAACAAACCGACCGCGACAAGTGAAACGGCGTGAAACAGCAAAAGCCAGAGTCGGCGAAGCCAGCGTGTCATGAGGGCAATCCGGCGGGGAGCGACGGTCGAGCCATCCCGCAAAGTGTAGCCCACATCGCCCCCGTGGCTCCCGGTCTGCCGAGGGAAACACCTTTATGACAGTCAATGCCACTAGCAGCAAACGATGAAACGGTACCTCGTGCCACTGGCAGCTCGCCTGCCAGTGCAAAGACGCGAAATTGTTCCTTGTATGCTGCTGTACTTCAGAACCGAACGGCCTGAACACTGGCAGGCGAGCTGCCAGTGGCACGACACATTGAAATCTTGACGAAGGGTCCGTTCATTCACCTTTACCGACCACAGTTTGCCTTACCATGCTCCCATGTTCCAACGACGACGCCATGTCTTGATCGCCATTGGCTTGCTCATCGCGTCGGTCGCGGCCTGTTTCGGATTTGTCCTTGTAAAGTCGATGTCGTCACGCTGGCTCAACCGAAACGAAGACCTTGTCAACGCAATCGGCGTCACAGTTTTTTTGTCGCTCGGTCTCGCGTTCATCCTTTGGACTTGTTGGGGCGTGCCGTACTGTGGCGCCCTGCATTTGCTGGAAAAGGAAGGCGTGATCCCACGCTCGCGCGTCGGACCGGCGAAACGGTTGACGCGACTGCCGGCGCTGATCTTCATTGGGATGAGCGTCATGATTCTGTTCGTTGAACGGAATCCCTTTGCCAGCGGATTCCGTTGGGACACGAAAAGCATCACCGCACTGGTACTGTTCGCTGTCGGTCTTGTGTTGCTCGTGATCGGCCTGATCGTCGCGAATGCCACCGCGGAAAGAATCAAACAAACCGCTCTGCAGTGCAAACGCTGCTTCGATTGCGGTTACGACCTGCGCGGCAGTGAATCAGGCAACTGTCCGGAGTGCGGGTTGACGATGAAGGAATAGAGATGGAAAGTTTTAGTCCCGAGTTCTGCTTGAGGACACCAAGTCACATTGGACGCGGATCAATCCACCTGCAGTGTGGCATAACGCACCCTCCGACACCGCGCACAAAAAAACCACGGCCAGTCGGCCGCGGCTTTTTTGAAGGAGAAGGCGGTCATGTTCACCTTACGGTACGAGGAACGTGTCCCGCAGGTTCGTCGGTGATTCCGTGCCGGTGTAATTTTCGATCCCTTGTGCGGTGTAAATATTGTCGCCCCCGATCATCGGCGTCTGTGTCCATTGCACACGACCGTCGATCAGCAACACCATTTGGCCGGGGTTGTTGTGACGGTGGCCCGATTTCGACGCGTCATGCTTTTCGTTGAACATCAGGCTGAACCCATCGGCGGTCGGTGTGAACAGCGGGTTCTTGTCGGCGAGCAGTGCGACGTCATTCACCAAACCCATCTGAATCGGTTGATGCGTGTATTGATTCTGATAGCTATACGACACCGCGCGGGCGTTGGGCCAGTCGAACGCGGTCGCTGCGACCTTCGGCGCGTCCGGATTCGACGGGCAGCCGAGGTTTTTCGTATTCGCCAGGTATTGATTGCGCGGCAGAAGGAACAAGTGCGCTGAGTTGGACTCGACCACACCGTTGCGGACCGGTTGACCGACGTTCCACCACTTGGCGCCGACCTGCACATCGTAGCGCGGAAGCGAATCATGGTCAGCGTGGTAACTGCCGATCGCCATATAACTGGCGCCCAAGTGGGAAGCACATCGCACACGCATTGCATCCGAACGTGTGCGGTTCATCACCGGGAACAGCAGGCTGAAACCAATGAGCAACATCGCGGCGACGGCGATCAATTCCCGCCAGCGGAAGGCGATGGGAGTATCACCGTGCGACATGGCGACGGCTGCGCTGCTTGCGCTACCTGTGCCCGTCGCGGCGGGACGTTGGGCTTCGACGTGTTGGATGACGCCGACGATTTCCCGTTCGCGTGCGGTGGCGTTTTCGATTCGCGCGATCGTGCGCTGCACCAGGTCGTCCGCCGGCGCGTCGGCCGGCAGGTAACCGATCATGTCGAGCAAGTGGCTGACGCGCGTCGCTTTGTCGCCGAACGTTGCCATCACCTGTTCATGCGACATGCCCGAACCGCTGTCGAGCAAGGCGTCAAGCACGGTGGTGTTGGCCAGGCTGTCGGTCACGCGTTGGTCAAGGTTGTCCGCCGGCTCTTCACTGGGCCAATGTCCGATTGACTGGAGCCAGGCGATCACACGTCGACCTCGCTCGCCGTACTTTTCGACCACCTGCTCGCTACGTTGATCAAGCGACAGCGCAGCGGTGTCGGAGCCGGTGAGGCCGGTCGTTTCAGGGGGATCGAGCAGGGCGTCGACGATCTCGGCGTCCTGTGGGCTGAGCGTTTTGAGTTGGGGTTTGTGTGGGCGGTCCATCGTCGAGGTTTCCATCCTGGATGTTGGTCTATTCCTCCGCGATATACGTGTTTCTCACACATGCCGGTTCGCTGGTTTTGAGCCCGAGTAAGAAATTTTTGACGTGAAAATCAGGGAAAACGGAAGGCGGTGAACCGGAAATGCCTGACTTTACCCTTTGCCTGGTGACTCCCGACTCCCGACCCCTACTTCTCCTGCATGTCATCGTCGGAGTAGAGTTGCTTCCAGAACTCGGCGAAGGTCCCGACCGCCGCGTGGAGCCGGCTCTTGACCGTGCCCAGCGGGATCTCCAGCATGTCGGCGATTTCCTTGTACGGAAAACGATGGAAGTACGCGAGGATCAGAATCTCCCGCAGATGGTCCGGCAGTGACGCCGCCACGTCGCGTACGCGTTCGCGCAGTTCCTGGAGTTCGGTCTGTTCATCGGGGTGGGCGATGTCGTCCTGCATGAGGTCAAGGAATTCCAGGCCGTCGCCGTCGGCGCCGCCGACTTTGGCGGATAGCGCGGCCGCATGTCGTGAACTGCTTCGCCTGAGAAAATCGCGAGCCTTGTTTGCCGCGATCGTGAACAGCCAGGGCTTAAACCGACGCGACGTGTCAAACGTTTCGATCGACTGATGCACCTGTAGAAACGCTTCCTGAAAGATATCTTCTGCGGAGTAGCGATTGCCGACGAAGCGAATCAGAAAGTGAAACAGTTCGTGTTTGTATCGGCCGATGAGCAGGTTGAACGCTTCGATCTCCCCGCCACGAAAAACCTCGACGAGTCGCTCGTCGGTTGCGTCGGTGAGAGAAGTTGTTTGCTGCTTGGCCATGGGTTTGGATTCGGGGGTCAGGGGTCAGGGATCAGGGATCAATCCAACGGATTGATCACCAATCCCGTCGCCAGTTTTGGATAGAAAAACGTACTCTTCTGCGGCATCAGTTCGCCGGCCTCGCTGACCAGTCGAACCGAATCCAACGGCGTCGCCTGCATGATGACGCCCAGTTGATGCTGTCCGTCTTCGGCATCGTGTTGAAACTGTGCGAGCGAATGTGGGAACTTCCATGTCACCTTCTGCCCATTGTCGCAGAAATGCGGCTCGCAGACACCTTCAACAATCGCGTGCTGAAGGATTGCCACGTCCAATTGTCGCCACGCCTGTGATTGATTGCCATGCGAGGCTGCCAGCGGATCGTCACTGCGCGTCGTGGCGATGAATAATTTCTGATCGCTCTCGTCCGGCACGTAAAGCCCCATCGCGTGCGATCCGCCCAGCGTCGACGCATGGTTCGGTAATGCTGCTTCGAGCGCGTCCAGGCTGTCGCCTTCAAACGGTTCCACATTAAGCAGGTCACTGGCGACGTCCATGAACTTCTCCATGCTGAATCCGGTCATCCCGCCGAGCACGCGGTGCGTCGGCAGCACGATCATCCCTGGATCCTGCATCGCCACCAGGACGAACAGACAGTAATTGGCGGGGTCCGTCTCCCCTAGCTCTCCACTCGCTTGTAATTCGTTGCGATAGTTGAGCGCCGTGCCGTAACGGTGATGGCCGTCGGCAATGAAGACATCGCTGGGCTCCAATGCCTCGGCCAGCGCGCCGATCATGACGTCGTCTTCGACCACCCATACTTCATGGAGCACACCGTCGTTCGTGGTTGTACCAAAAAAATCAGCATCTTTTGCATCCATGACATGTGCCAGCAGTTTACCCACACGGTTGTCCGGATCGGAGTGCAACCCAAAGATCGGCGAAAGCTGCGCCTTGGTCGCCTGCATGAGTTTCAAGCGGTCTTCTTTCGGCGCGCCGAACGTTTGTTCGTGAGGGTGAATGCCGCCTTTGCCGTCCGACGCGGGGCCGAATTCCTGAATGCGCACGTTGGCGAACAGGCCGCGCCGCTTGAACGTTTTGCCTTCAACGGTGTACACCTGCTGGTATGCGAATAGTGCTGGTTTTCCCCGGCGTTTGAGCACGCCTTGCTCGATCCATTCGCGGTACATCTGTCCAGCGCGCTGGTAGGTTTCGTCCGGACCGACGGTTTTCGGTGGCAAATGGGGAAGGTCGATGCCTACAATGTTGTGAGGATTTCGATCCTGCAATTCCGCTTTGCTTTTTTCATTCAACACGTCGTACGGCGGGGCAATCACCGGGAGCAGATCGAGGTCCGGCTTGTAGTCATAAGTAACGGCAGGGATTGGAAAAATACGGGCCATGACTGCAAACCTTTACATCCGTGTGACAAAATCGCGTTGAACAAAATTGGAAGCCGGGCGTCTGTATGTTTAGCCAGCAGGGGCAACAGGTTAACGCGATTAACGGCGTTCAGCCAGTGGTGATTGAGCGTATTTGGAACACAGTGGGCATGCGGGAAAATCCCCATAACCGGTACAAAGGGCAATAAAAAAGAAACCGAGCGCATTGTTAAGAGGTAGTAAGTAGTAACCGGTGTCTCTGGTGGGACAATGACCAATAGACGAACAAAAGTTTTTTTCCGGGAGGTTGATCCATGAAACATAACGCATCACAAATCGAACACCGAGAGCAACGCATACTCGCACGCATTCGCCATCGGCAACTGCAATTGGCGATTGACGGCCGACATGAGGAGTCGGCGCACTACGCTCAATGGGCGCAGCGCGTCCGTCGGTTTCTGTGCAAGACCAGCGTGTGTGAATTCAACGCGGCGTAAGAAAATTCTGGGTGTGGAGTAGACGTTGAATCATTGATGATTGTTCCGTGATCTGCGGGGATTGAAACGATTTTGAATTCGCCGGTGCCGGGTTCGCCATCCGTGTCGAGCTGAGATTTAGACCTTCGTCACGCGTGACTCCGGTCCGGCTTGATTGATTTTCATTTCCCGTTCTTCTCCCACTTGCCGGCTTTTTCAGCTCCCCCTCTGTGCTCTCCCAATCTTTGTGAACTCCGTGCAAAAACGAACTTGACCAGTGCGATGGTTATCTCCACGCTCATCTCGCGCAGCGACCGCACCTTCACTACAATCACCGCCATGCCGACCACCAATCAAACGCTCAGCACCATGTTTGCCCAGATGGGCGACGTGCTGGAAATTCTTGGCGAGAACATGTTCAAAGTGAACGCGTTTCGCAAGATCAGCCGTGTCCTTGATGAATTGCCTCAAGACGTCGAGCAGATCGGTCCCGATGCCAAAGCGCTCGCCAAACTCGAAGGTGTCGGCAAAGGTTCCGCTGAGCGCATCGCCGAATACCTCGATACCGGCAAGATGACCGACTACGATGAACTGATCGTGCAGGTGCCCGCCGGCTTGTTCGAACTGTTTGACATCTCCGGTCTCGGCCCGAAGACCATCGCGCTGATGTGGCATGAAGCCGGCATCGAATCCAAAGCCGATCTGATTGCCAAGCTTGATTCCGAAGAGCTTGCCGCGTTGCCCAGGCTCGGCAAGAAAAAACTGGAAAGCATCCGCAAGTCGATCGAGTTCGCTGAAGCAGCGGGCCAGCGTGTGAAGATCGGCACGGCGATGCCGGTCGCGCTCGCGTTCATCGAACAGCTCAAAGCGATGAAGGAAGTCAAGCAATGCGAATACGCCGGCAGCCTGCGACGCGGGAAGGAAACGATCGGCGACGTCGACCTGCTGGTCACCGCGGACAAAAAGCACGCCCAGAAAATTGCCGATGCGTTTGTCCAATTCGACACCGTCACCGATGTGCTGGTCAAAGGTGAAACCAAAACCAGCGTTCGCACCAAGGACAACTTGCAGATTGACCTGCGTTACGTCGACCCCGACAGCTTCGGGGCCGCATGGCTCTATTTCACCGGTTCCAAAGAACACAACATCAAACTCCGCGAGCGTTGCCTCAAGCAAGGCATGACGCTCAATGAATACGCGCTGAAAAAAGTCGATGACGACGAAGTGGTCGCGAGCAAGACGGAAGCGGACATTTACGAAGCCGTCGGTTTGGATTGGATTCCACCGGAAATGCGCGAAGCCCGCAATGAAATTGAACTCGCAGAGAAAGGCAAACTGCCCAAACTGTTGGAACTGTCCGACATCAAAGCGGAACTGCACGCGCATACGACGGCGAGCGACGGGCGGTGGTCAATCGAGGGGCTCGCGACCGCCGCCGCGGAGCGCGGTTTTCACA
>JANQKH010000408.1 GCA_028281215.1 Phycisphaeraceae bacterium
ATTCTCACCGTCACCCTCGCTCTGCTGGTGGTCACGGCCTCACTTGCAGTGGTGGCCGCCTTCAGGGGCCCGACCGCGGCGGCGACCGACAATCACCATGCAAAACCCAACATCCTTTTCATTCTGATCGACGACATGGGATTCCCGGACCTGGCGTGCTACGGTCACGCGTTTCACGAGACGCCGCACCTCGATCGGCTTGCCAAACAGGGCATGATGTTCACCAATTTTTACGCCGCGACGCCGGTCTGTTCGTCGACGCGTTCGACCATCCAAACCGGGCAGTACTCGGCGCGGACCGGCATCACCGATTTCATTCCCGGGCACTGGCGGCCGTTTGAAAAACTCGTTGCGCCGAAGATCGATCATCACTTGAAGGATGGCGTGAAGACACCTGGGGATGCGCTCAAGGCGAACGGTTACGTCACCGGCTACTTCGGCAAGTGGCACCTGGGGTGGAACCGCGAACACCAGCCGGATCGCCACGGTTATGACATAACCGAACGGCAGCTGGGCAAACCGTTCCAGCAATGGCGAAGCAAGCACGGTTCAAAAGCCCCGGGGCCGAAGAAGATCGATCTGCTGACGGATCAGACGCTCTACTTCATCGATCGACACCGCCGGGGCAACAAACCGTTTTTTGTGACGCTGTCGCATCACTCGGTGCACATTCGCATCGAAGCGCGCGAAGCCACGCTCGCGAAGTACCGAAAGAAACCGAAGCCGAAGCGCGGCGTGAACAACCCCGGTTACGCCGCCATGGTCGAAGATCTTGATGCGACGATCGGCCAAATTCTGAAAAAGCTGGATGACTGGCAACTGGCGGACAACACCATCGTGATCGTCACATCGGATAACGGCGGACTGCGGCAGAATTACCTCGGCGTCGGCGACATCGTGTCAACCAACGCGCCGCTTCGTGACGAGAAAGGTTCGCTGTATGAAGGCGGCATCTGTGTGCCGATGATCGTACGGTGGCCGGGCGTGACCAAGCCGGGCAGTGTGTGTGCCGAGCCGACGACGACCGCTGATCTGCTGCCGACGTTTTGCCACATGGCCGGCGCGAATCTGCCCGAACAGCCGGTCGACGGTTTGAGCATGTCACCGTTGCTTAAAGACGCCGAGGCCAAACTACCGCGCGATGCGATTTACTTTCACTACCCTCACTACCACCATTCGCGCCCTGGGGGCGCGATTCGGCAGCGAGACTGGAAACTCATCGAATGGTTTGAGGAAGGCAACGTGGAACTTTATCACATTGCGCTGGATGAAAGTGAAAAGCGCAACCTCGCTGGCGAAAAGCCCGAACTCGCCAAACAACTACGCGACAAACTCGCGGCGTGGCGCAAAAAGGTTGGCGCGCGGATGCCGACGGTGAACCCGAAGCATGATCCCAAGCGTGCCGGCGAATGGTGGAGCCGACGAACGAACAAGCCGCTCGATGTGGAGGCGATTCGGCGGCGGTTGGATGCGAAGTAACTCGAGGCAATTACACATAGCCAAACACGCACTACCGTGTACGGGCAAATTCGTGCATATGTTCAAGCACGAACTCCGCGACGATGGGGTCAATCTCCGCGGACCGCTGGCGAAATGTGTCCCGCACGGCGGCATGATCGAACACACCGTCGCGCACGAGCAAGCGCGTCATGTCGAACGGTGTCAGTTCATCGTCGCCTTCATCAATTTGCTGGTGGACGCACCGGCCGCCCAGTTGCCACGTGAGCACGCGCGGGCCGTCCGGCGACTGGTATCGTAGTTGAAACCCGGTGATCCGCCCGGCTTCCTCCCACACCAGCAGATCAAAGAACTCATCCCAGAACCAACGCCGATGCGGCTCATTCTCCACCTGTTTGACCTTGTTCGATTCGCGCATCATCTGTCGGTTCCCTCCGTTTGGCCTGTTCCCGACAGGTGCAATTCATCATAAGCGCGCAAGCGAAACCATGCACATATTTAAATGGCGAACGTTGTTGCTCAAAACACCCACCTTCATCAGCCCCCAGCCGACGCCGCTTCCGAGGCCTCGACGAAGTTGTACGTCCCACCGTTCTGTTCGGCAGCCGACTTGAGCACGGCGGCGGCGTCTTTGTCCGCGATGGCCGTTGCGTTCATATGTGTTTTGCGTTCGCCATTCAGCGTGCGCAGTTTGGCAAGTAACGCGTCCGGCTTGACCTGTCCGGGTTGATCACCGGCAATCCCGTCGGAGAACAACCACAGCAGGTCGGGCTTGTACGCCATCGCCGACTCCAGTGCCGAGTACGGGCTCGACCCCGGCCGCACACCTGTGTCGCTGGTCGTCACATCCATCCAGCCGGCGACCCATTCTTTGTTGCGGTTCGTGCCGTCCTTCAAACCCGCAGGCGGCACTTCAATGGCGCGCTGTCCTTCTGAAAACACCACGGTGAATTGTTGCTTGTCGTCAAGTTGACCGATCGTGCGATTCAGTTCGCCCAGCAACACGGGCATCACCTTCGGGTCGCTTCCCGACACGTGCACGAGAAACACCACCTTCTTCGCTTCGGCCAATGGGATCGGTTTGAAGTCGGCGGCTGTGCCATTCGCGCCGTTGCCGTTGTTCTGCGTTTCTTTGGCGATAGCGTCGATGATCGGTTTCGGCACGGTCGTCGTATCCGTTTGCTTACCGTCCTTGCCGTCCTTGCCGTCTTTCCCGTTGCCCGCCTTGAACGGATTGAACGGCTCCTTGCCCTTGGTGATCACCGTGCCGCCGTCCTTGGCTGGCTGCTTGCCCGCGCTGCCATCCTTCGTCACTACCGCCCCGTCTTTGGTGATGTTATCCTTCGTCGCACGGTCTTTGGTGATGTTGTCTTTGGCGACCAATGCATCTTTGTTCGATGCGTCCTTACTCGACGCATCTTTGCGGATGGTCGCGTCTTTGGTATTCAAACCGGCAACTTGATCTTTCGTGCCGTTGCCGTTGTTGGTGTTCGCGTTGTTCTGGTTGAACGAATTCTTGGTGCGGTTGAGGATGACGGTGTTGTAGATGGTCAGGCCGACGACGATCAACAACACGGCCGCGACGGCGCCAACCATGAGTTTCGGCGTGCGATCAGTGCGATTGCGGTCCGACCAGGCCGCGTAACTGAATCGCTCGGCGCTGCCGGTTTCGGAGGTGGAAGCCGAGGCCGACACCGAAGCCGTGGCGGCAATTGCCTTGGTGTTGCTTTCCAGGGCGTCAAGTACGCGCTCGAACGTTTTCTGGTTCAGCTTGCTGGAATCCACCAAGGCGCGCAACTCGGTCAACACCTGATCGGAATGCGCCGCCTGCTGATCGGGCTGGCGGCGGACTGCCTCAGCGATCTGCTGGAGCAGTTCTTTCTGATCGCCGCCTCGCCCGGCTTCGGCCGCTTCGTTGACGCCGGCGAGGATCTCCAACAACATCGTGTCGTAGTTTTCATTCTTCGACGCCAGCGCACTGAGCGATTCGCGCATCTCCTTGGCGAGCAGATCATTGCGAGCCGCCATTTCATCCTGCATCGACTTGAGCGACTCAGCCGACACCGGGCCCTCACTGGACGTTTGGACGGCATCGAGAATGTTCTGCAACATCGCTTCGTGACTACCCGGATCCTGCTCCGACGCCGACGCGCCTTGCTCGACCAGCGATTGCAGTGACTGATCGATACGTTCAAGCATGGCGGCTTGCGCTTCGATCGCTTTGAGGTTCGCCTTCGCATCGGCGTCAGCGCGGTGATCGGAGGCCGACTCTTTCGATTGCGCCTGCACGGCCTCAAGAATGTCATTCAACACTGCAGCATCGGCAGGCTCGCGCTGGGACAGCGCTTCAACTTTGGATTCAATCCCTTCCAACTTACCCGCCAATTCACGCGCAAC
>JANQKH010000410.1 GCA_028281215.1 Phycisphaeraceae bacterium
CGATGCGGACCGTGGTTCTGAAACCAACGATGTCCTGCTCCGGCAGGTTCACTTTCGCATCCGAGGTCATGACCTTGCGTTTGACCGGCTGCTTGTTGCCTTCTTCGTTCTGACCGGCGATGACCGTTTCCGGGCTGATACCGACCGGCACAGTGCTGGTGTCATCGGTATTGCCTGCGGCGGCCTGGCTTCGCACCGTCAGCACGATCGATGCGCCGTCGAAACTGATGATGGATTCGACATCGATCACATTGCCGCTGGCGAGCACGCTCAATGTCGGGTCGGCGCCGGTGCCGCCGCTGACTGGTTCGAGGTCGGACAGAAACGCTTTGGCTTGCAGGTTGTGCACGTTGACGCGCTGGCCGTTCATGCAGATGGTCCGGCCGATGCCGAGCACGCGCACGCCGGCCTTGAGTGGATCGGATTCCTTGATGAACGCGTCGGCTTCCTTCGGATCAAGGATCAGTTTGTTCTTGACCTTGCCGAGCATCTTGTCGAGCGCGTCGGTGCGGATGATCATGAACCGCGCCTCAAGCGCGACCATCTTGCCCGACGTTTTCTGGTACTTCTCCAGCAGGTCTTTGATCTCGGCGTGCACCTCAGGCGTGTGTTTGACAATTAACAGGCCTGCCGCAGCCGACGAAAAGGAAACACCCAGGTCACTGCGCCAATCATTGGGAGCGACCGAGCCCTTGATCAACTCGGCGAACTCGTCCGGCGTGATACCCATCGTGTCAGCGGTGTCGTCGTCGCCGAACAATGTGGTCGACGCCGTCGCCGCGCCGCCGCTGCTGCCGCCGCTACTGGTGTTGGACAGCGCCGCGTTGATATCGAGTTCAGGGGAACCGGTGAAGTTCGGCGGCATCACCGTCAACGCGCGGACGTCATACACTTCGGTCTTGATCTGCGGCCGCAGAATTTCACGACGTGTCGACACAAACACCGCGCCTTCACGCACATCCCAATCCACACCCGCGGCCCGCGTGACCCAATTGAGTACGGAACGGACCGGCATTGAATCGGTATTCAGCGCGACCTTCCGGCGCGCGTGATCGCCAAGCCGTTCACGATCGATGAACACCGGCACACCGGCTTCGGTCTGAATGTTTTCGAGCACCCGATCGAGCGGCGCATCGAGATACTGCGCCTTGATCGATTTGTTCAGCTTGTCCTTCAACGCACCGAGGTCAGCGGGCTCCGCCATCATCCGGCTGGAACACGCTGCCAACAGCACCACACACGCAAGGGCATACACGCGATCGCGAATCATCGGGGCTCCTTTCTCAAGGCAAAAGATGGACTCAAACAAAACAACAAGGCGGGTCGACGCGCTTTGGCGGCACGGAATGTAGTCTACCAGACTGGATTGTGTTCCCGATCAAGAACTGCGTGTTTAACGGGTTGTGGCGGTTGCGCGTTTCGATTCCAAGCCTGCCTGATTCACGGTCGTTACGGCATACTTCGCCTTGATCGATCGCTTGTCGCTGTCATCCTCGAACTGCATCGCGGGCAGTTTCGTGCCTTGCAAGGGTTGGTCGGAGTAGTTCCATGCGTGGTAGTGGCCCTTGGGATTCCAGCGTTTGACGACCGTGCCCTGAACGCGGCCGATGCGCCGGCTGTCGCGATAGATGTTGAAAGCGGCGATGCCGGACTCGACATCTGCGCGGGCTCGCCACTTGAGGGTGATGCCCGATTCGCTTTCGGTCAGCGTGACGTCGGTCGGCGCGGGCGGCGGGGTGGTGTCATTGATGCTTCCCGTCTTCGTGAACTCAACCCACGCTTCCGCAACGGTTTTGTTGGGCAGCCAGCCGAAGTTCGCGGGGCTGACACTGTCGAGCGCGAACTCGGGGAACGCGCGGACGTTGCGGGCGTCGGTGAGCAGACCGTCACTGCGTTTGATCGGCTTGGGTTCGATCGGTTGTGTGGCGGCTTTGACCGCGGCGGCTTCGGACAATCTCAATTTCAACAGTGCATCGAAGTAGCGAATCGCCAGCAGCCGGCTGTTGCTGTTTTCGTGTTCGCTGTCCGGATGAATCGCCACCGCCCACGGCGCGTTGTGTTTCACCGCTCGGCCGACGTCGTACACGTCGTACACCCCTTCAATGAGTTTGAAGAAACGATTGCCGCTGACGTGTTCGCGTTCGCCGTAGCAGAAGAGGATCGGCACCTTGAAGACGTCAGCGTTGCTGTCAGGCTTGGCGGGTTGGCTTCGTGTATACGTTCGGCCTTGCGGCGTCAGGCCGCCCGACCGTGCGAAGACGCCGATGATGCGTTTTGGGTGGCTGTATGCCATGTTCGTCACCCAGATCGCGCCGCCGGAGTGCCCCCAGATCGCCCACGGCACGTGCTTGAGTTCAGGATGCTTCGTCGCTTTGGCGAAATGCTCGATGGCTGAGAGAAACGCGTGGGCCGAACCGTCGGCGGGCATGGTCCATGTCGAGCAATCCTCCTGCGGCGCCCACATCTGCGAACTCATCAGCGCACAGTCGTGTTTGGCGGCGAGCGCCTGCCATTGGATGTCGTCGGCGTGTTCAAGACCAAGTTTGCGCGCGCCGGGG
Source organism: Phycisphaeraceae bacterium (assembly GCA_028281215.1). Lineage (GTDB taxonomy): Bacteria > Planctomycetota > Phycisphaerae > Phycisphaerales > Phycisphaeraceae > JANQKH01. Next base: position 2,559 of record JANQKH010000410.1, read on the forward strand.
CCGCAGCCATGTTGTCGGAAAATGATCCCGCGCACGGTCTTGATGTCGTCCGGCAGCCAGAGACGGTAATGTGCTTTTTCGTAGGCGTCCTTCTCGCGCGGCTGGATGGTATGGTTGTAGGTGGCTGTGAATGCGTTGGTCGTGATACACAATGCAATCACGACCATGATCATGTGCTTAGAGAGAATAATGGGCTTCATGATTCACCTCACGACGATCTGCGATCGCCCGCTAAACAACTTCACACTTCAACGTCTTGATCGCTCGATCCCTTGATCCCTTCATCAGGTGATGTGTGCACCTTGCGCTTCGACATACACCGCGTACACACTCTGGCTTGCGGTCATGAACAAGCGGTTGCGTTTTTTGCCGCCGAAACAGACGTTCGAACAGATTTCAGGCAGTTTGATTTGTCCGATGCGTGTGCCGTCGGGTGCGAAGATATGCACGCCGTCGAACCCGTCGCCGACCCAGCCGGCGGACGACCAGATGTTACCGTCGGTGTCGCAACGGATGCCGTCGGCGCCGCCGGTCACTTTGCGTTTCAAGATCAATTCTGTCGGCACGCGGTCCTGTACTGTTTTGACGCGGCCGGTGATCATCATCGCCATCGAAGCAAACTGCTTGCCGCCTGACAGCGATTCTTCATTGTCCACGTCCCACACTTTGATCTCCTTCGGCCGGCCGCTGTCGGACACATACAGTTGTTTGTAATCCGGCGAGAAACACAGGCCATTGGGTTTGACGATGTCATCCGTGACCTTGTGGATTTTGCCGCGCTTGGCGTCGATGCGATACACCGCTTCTTTGAGATGCAGTTTCCCCTTGTTGCCTTCGTAGTTCATCATCGAACCGTAACCGGGATCGGTGAACCAGATGTCGCCGTTGGGATGCACGACCGCATCGTTGGGCGCGTTGAACGGCTTGCCGTCAAACTCACTGGCGAGCACGGTGACTTTGCCGTTGTTTTCATACCGCACCACCTTGCGCGTGCCGTGTTGACAACTGATTTGTCGGCCTTGGAAATCGAACGTGTTGCCGTTGCTGTTGCCGGACGGGAAGCGGAAGCGCGTGGAGACGTGGTCGTCTTCTTCGAGGTAGCGCAGTTGCACGTTGTTGGGAATGTCAGACCAGAGCAAATAGCGGCCGACACCGTTCCATGCCGGTCCTTCCGCCCAGAGCATTTTCTTGCTGTGATAAATGCGCTGGATTGGCGTGTTGCCCAGTTTGTATTTATTGAACCGCGGGTCGAGCGCGATGATGTCGGGATCGGGATAGCGAACGGGAGCCGCCCTGTCGCTGAAATCCCGACCGGCCGCTGCGGTGGTGACCGCGGCGCCGATGCCTGCGGTTGTTGCAGCGAGAAAGGAGCGGCGGTTTACGATACCACCGGATTCTGGCGACTCATGTGTGTGTGATGCTGACATCGCTTACCCTTCGGAGGAATGATGATGAATGACACGGACCGTGGTTGCATTGTAAACCGGCCATCTCATTCATGTGTTACCGAATCGATGGATAGTTGGCGAACCACGAATCGCCATGAAACCGCCCTGCCCTATGGGTCAATATCATTCGTCATGAAAAACCCTATGCGTATTTGCTCATCATTCGCAGCCACGCTGGCAATCGCATGGCTGATTTTCATATCGCCTGTCGTTCATGCAGACGCATCACCGGCACCGACAAAAATCTTCCTCCTCATCGGTCAATCCAACATGGCCGGTCGGGCGAAGCTGGAAAAAGGCGACGACCAACCGATCGCCAACGTCTGGTTGCTCACCGACAAAACCAAATGGGAGCCGGCGGCGAATCCCTTCAACAAGTACGCGTCCAATCGCAAAAAGCTGAGCATGCAACGCATCGGGCCGGGCTTCGGCTTTGTGCTCAACCTGAAAAAGACCATGTCGCAAGAACAGATCGGCATCATCGCCAACGCGCGCGGCGGGACGAAGATCGAGGAATGGGTCAAGGGCAAGCCGCTTTACGACAACACCATCAAACGCATGGCGGCGCTCAAGAAACACAGCGGGGGCCAAGACGTCAAGCTCGCCGGCGTGCTCTGGCATCAGGGTGAAGGCAATCGCCACGACAAGGAGTACCTCGTCAAACTCAAGAAGCTGATCGCCTCGCTGCGTGCGGATTTGAAGCAACCCGATCTGCCGTTCATCGCCGGCAAGATCGCCAAGGAATCGGTGATCAACGATCTGCTCGACAAGTTGCCCGCGAGCGTGCCGCATACCGCTGTGGTCCGTGTCGACGGCTACAAACTGTTTGACGGCGTGCACTTTGACCGCCAAACCCAACTCACAATCGGTAAGCGTTACGCAGACGCATATCTGAAACTCATCAAAGCGAAGTAAACGATTTCAATACACCTGACCGGACCACCACCCATGCGAAGTTTGATTATCACTGTTTTATCTTTCGCAACGCTCATTGGCGTTGACAGCCACAGCGCCATCGCCGACCTCAAACCCGGTCTGCTCGGTGAATACTTCATCGCCAAGGATCTTAAAGAAGATCGCATGCCGAACAACGCCAAGCCGTTCTTTGTGCGCGTGGACAAGCAGGTGAACTTCCCTGAAGCAAGCAAGGAGTTTTATGGCTCGAAGTTGGCGGACGGGTTTTACGTCCGCTGGACCGGCGTGCTTCGCATCAACAAGCCGGGCGAATACACCTTCGCCACCACTTCGGACGACGGTTCGCGACTTTACATCAACGGCAAAAAAGTCGTCGAGAATTGGGGCTCGCACAGCATGACACGGAAAGAAGGCAAGGTGACATTGACCGCCGGCGATCATCCGATTGAAATCACGTTTCAGGAAGGCGGCGGCGGTGCGGGTTGTATCGCGGCGTGGCGCGCACCCGTTCCCGGAAGCAAAGAACAACCGATCCCCGCCGGTGCACTGTTCCATGACGATGAAAAATCAAAGGTCGCGCTCGCGGCCTGGGACAAAAAGAAGTGGCAGAAAATCAAAGGACCGGGCAAAGGCAGCGTGCGGAAGAAAGCCGGCGTCGCTTACACGCGCAACATGGGGCCCGCCGTCGGCACGGCCGTGCTCATCGGCAACAGTTCCAGGAAAGAGAACATCGCCTTCCGCGGCATCATCATTCCACTGAACGACGACGCCAGCGCCGGTGTGGTCTTCGACGCCGACACCATGCGCATGGCGGCCGGCTGGACGCAGGGTGGTCCAACACTCAACGGCCTGCCGTTCACCGGCGGGCACGGCGCGTTTCCGTCCTTTGATGGCGAGTTGGTGTTCCAACTCAGCGCCCGGCCCGGCTGGGGCGCGTACCTCGGTTCGATCA
>JANQKH010000423.1 GCA_028281215.1 Phycisphaeraceae bacterium
TGACCGCTACCGCATGGTCAACAATGAACGGCAGGACAAGTACGTCACCGACGAATTCCTCGTCCACACGGTCTACGGCTGCCAGTTGGTGATCACGAATCCAACCTCCTCAAACCAGAAAATCGACGTGCTGCTGCAGGTTCCGGAAGGCGCCATCGCCGTGCTCAACGGTCAGCAGACCAAGGGTGTGCACATTCAACTGCCCGCGTACAACACACGCTCGCTCGAGTACTACTTCTACTTCCCCGCCGCCGGTGAATTCGCCCATTACCCGGTGCACGTGGCGAAGAACGAAGAAGTGATCGCCTTCGCCAAACCGTTCACGTTCAAGGTTGTCAACGAACTGACCAACGTGGACAAGGAATCGTGGGCGTACATTTCCCAGTGGGGCACTGAGCAGCAGGTGTATGACTACATGGTCGTCAACAACCTGCACGACACGCAGCTTGAAAAGATCGCATGGCGTATGAAGGACAAGAACTTCTTCAACCGCGTGATCAATCTGATCACCCAGCGACACGCGTATAACCACACGCTGTTCAGCTACGGTATTCTGCACAACGTCGTGAAGCCGACGCGGGAGTTCCTCGAACACTCGAACAGCTTTGTGTCACGCTGCGGCGATTACCTTGAATCACCGTTGCTGACGATCGATCCGATCAAGCGTAAGACGTTCGAGTTTATGGAATACAGCCCGATGGTCAACGCCCGCGCACACCAGTTGGGTAAGACCCGCCACATCGTCAACAACCGCGTCGCATGGCAGTACCACCGATTCCTCAAGGTGCTTAGCTACAAGAATGCGTTGTCGGATGAAGACAACGCCGCGGTCGCGTATTACATGTCGCTTCAGGACCGCGTCGACGATGCGATGGCGTTCTTCAAGAAAGTCAATCCCAACAAGATCGCCTCGCGCATCCAGTACGACCAGATGGCGGCCTACCTCGACTTCTTCACCGATGACTTGAAAGTCGCCGCCGGCATCGTGGAGCTTTACAAGGACCACCCGGTCGACCGCTGGCGCGACACGTTCGCTGCGATCGGTCAGCAGGTCAAGGAAATCCAAGGCGGAGCCGTCAACGTCGTCGACGGTGAAGACCGCGACCAAAAGCAGGCGCAACTCGCCGCTACTGAGCCGACCTTCGCGTTCAACGTCGAAGCCAAACGGATCAACATCAACTACCAGAACCTCGATCAGGTCCGCGTGAACTACTACCTGATGGATGTGGAACTGCTGTTCAGCCGCAACCCGTTCGTACAGGAGTTCGGCTCGACGTTCAGCTACATCAAACCCAACGCGACGCAGGTCGTGAAGCTGAACAAGAAGGGCACGCTGCATTCGATCCCGCTGCCCAAGGAGTACCACAAGAAGAACGTGCTGGTGGAACTGGTCGGCAACGGCAAGAGCAAAAACCAGCCGTACTACTCCAATGCGATGACTGTCCAGGTGATCGAGAACTACGGCCAGGTCCGCGTCACGCAGGCCGCCAACGCGCGGGCGATTCCCAAGACATACGTCAAGGTCTACGCCATGCTCGACAACGGTCAGGTCAAGTTCTACAAGGACGGCTACACCGATCTTCGCGGCCGATTCGACTTCACGTCGTTGAATACGAACGAACTGGACCGCGTGCGCAAGTTCTCGCTGTTGGTGTTGAGCGACACGCACGGCGCGGTTGTGCGTGAAGCGCAACCACCAAAGCAATGATGCGCAACGCGTGTCATGGCTGGCTCGTCCAGCCGTGCGAAGGTGAATTCGGGACGAAAGCCAACCGCGAGCGGGTCACACCGCTTGCGGTTTTTCTTTTCGAGATTCAATGGAGCGCCACATTGCGGGTGCCTAACGGCAGACAGGAATGTCTGCCCGACTGCGGTTTACTTCACTCCGCCTTCACCAATTTCACCGGCGCCTTCCACTGCCCTTCCGGCCCGACTCGCATCTGGCCGGTGGCGTGCAGGTAATCCAGCACGGCGGTGCGCTACGCCGTCGCCGCGGCGTCGGCATCGTCCTTGGCGTTGTACAGGTCGTCCTCCGCTTCAATCAACCGGCGAATCGGCAGCGAACGGATACGGAGCAACACGCCTTCGCGTCGCTTGCTCGCCAGTTCCACGTTCTTCAGTTGGATCGCAAGACTCGTGCGGGCGCGTTCGAGTTGGCGGATTGTTTGTCGCACGCGCAGGGTGATCGTGTCGCGCTCCAGCGCGTAACGACGCTCGGCTCGCTCCAGGTTGACCAGCGCTCGACGATGCTCCAACTTCTCAATTCGGCGATCCAGCGGCGCGCCGTAAGTCACGCCCAAGCGATACGTACCTGAACCGGCGTCCAAATCAATTCCGCCGCGATCCTTGTCGCTGTCGGTCGGCAGCGTGATTCTTGCATCGAGGTCCAGGTCCGGCTTCAGTTCGTTTCGTGCGACCGCCACGCGTCGGCGATTATCCGCGATGACATCGTACGTCGTTTGCAAATCCAATCGATGCTTATACGCCGTGTTGACGCTCTTGGTGAAATCCAGTTTGGGGATCGCCGTGTCAATCGTTTCCGGCACGAGCACGAGGCCGTCACTCATCGGCATGCCGATGCGAATCTTCAACGAATCCAACTGATTGTCGTACCGTTCCTGCCGTGACTGGAGATTGTCATAGTTGAACAGCACCTGCAACTGAATTTCCTGCACTTCAAAGTAAGGCGTGCGGCCGGCGTCGGCGAGGGCTTTGTTTAACGTTTCCACGCGCTTCAGACTGTCGAGTCGACCTTCCAGGTTCTTGATCTGCTGAAGTTCCTGCAACAGCTCAAAGTAGTCCGTCGCCACGGACACGAGAAACTCACGGCGAAACCGTTCAAACTGGCGCACCGCGTAAACCAGATCGCGATGCGCCTGCACACGCGATTCGGTGACGACCTTGCCTGCACCGCGCAGCAAAGGAATGGTCGCCGCCAGTTCAAGCGTCGCGTCCTGCGTGCTTACGGCGGTTGAACCGGCTTCGTTGCGTAACTGTTCGACAAAACTGACCAGCGCCGAGGCGGACACTTCGCCCCCGTAGGGCAACCGTTTGGTCACACTCAAATCGTTAATCAGCGAAAACGCGTGCTCACTGTCACCACCCTCCGGCGTGCCGTCGAACGAGGCGGTCATGGTGTTGAAAAACCGCGGTCCCCACAAATGCTCTTCGATCAACAGATCGATGGCCGCGAGGAACAATTCCTCTTTCTCATCACGGTAATCGGGACTGTGGGCGATGGCGTAGGCGAGTAGTTTTTCGATCCCGAACTCGTGCGTCACCTTCGGCTTCGGCTGCGATTTGAGCGTCGCGTCCGGATCGGTCGGCAGTTTGCTCGTCTGCTGACCGGCCTCGGCAGGCAACGCGTTGACGTCGGGGTTGTACGTCGCGGGCTCTTTGCTGTAATCATCGCCGCGAATCCTCGCGTCGGCTGGACGCGCCGGCAAAATGCGCCGGTCGCGGCTGTCGGTTTCACCAAGCGAACGG
>JANQKH010000471.1 GCA_028281215.1 Phycisphaeraceae bacterium
TGACCGCGGCGGCGTTGACGCAGCAGCCGCACACCTTGTCGCGCGGGAACTTGGCGCGATCAACGAGCAACACCCGCGCGCCGCCGATCGCCAACTGACCGGCGGCGACGCTGCCCGAAGGCCCCGCGCCGATGACCAGCACGTCGAACGCTTCTCTGCTTGAGCATGCGGACATGGGTGATCTCTGGGGTTCACCAGGGTAAAAGCATTTGAAGGTATTGGGTCGCGTTCACCTGCGGTGTGCCATGGCTGGCTCGTCCAGCCGTGCGCCTTTTGGTTCGATTCACGGCTGGGCAAGCCAGCCATGGCACACGGATCGGCCATTTGCTTTTACCCTGTGGGGTTCGTCGCCATCATAGCCCCTTCGCCGGTTCCCGTTATGATTGCGGAATGCGAAACCGATGCAACGTTTTTTTAAAGACGGTCGGCCTCGGCACCATGCTGTTTGTCCTGTCGGCGTGCGGCGGCGGGGACGGCGCGACCGATGGTCAATCGTCAAAAGACCACACGCCGACGAAGGATCAAGTCGTCACCAAAGACGGCGTGGTGAATCCGAACCAAGGCAAGCAATCATCTGTCCATGCCGTGAAGGCCGCCTACGTCGGCCGTGAGGGTTGCATCAAGTGTCACGCCGAGCAGCACAACGAGTGGAAGGGTTCACATCATGACCTGGCAATGGACAAAGCCAACGAGAAGACCGTGCTCGCCGACTTCAACAACACCACGTTCACCAAGGACGGCGTGACCTCGAAGTTCTTCAAGAAGGACGGCAAGTTTTACGTGCAAACCGACGGACCCGACGGCAAGATGACCGATTTTGTGGTCAGCTATGTGCTCGGCGTGGAGCCGTTGCAGCAATATATGGTCGAGTTTTCAGACGGGCGCATTCAATGTCTCGGCATCGCGTGGGACGTCAAAGGCAAACGCTGGTTTCATCTCTACCCGGATGAAACGATTCCGCACACCGATGTGCTGCACTGGACCAAGCCCGCGCAGAACTGGAATCTCATGTGTGCCGAGTGCCACACGACCAACCTGCAAAAAAACTACGACCCGCAAACCAACACTTACCAGACCACGTTCACCAACATCGATGTCAGTTGCGAAGCCTGTCACGGACCCGGCAGCACGCACGTCGCCTGGGCGGAAAAGGTCGGCGCCAAAGGCGGGGAATACTACGGTGACGAAACCGACTTCGGCCTCACTGTCGACCTCAAACCGCGACTCAACAAAGATCCCAAAGCGATCCAACCGCTCGACAACCGCACGCAGGTCGAAGCCTGCGCGCCGTGCCACGCCCATCGCAGCATCGTTTCGTCCGGTTACCACTCGGGCAGGGATTTTGATGACCATTACTTCGTGCATCCGCTCACCGAACCGCTGTATGAGTCGGACGGTCAGATTCACGATGAGGTGTACGTGTACGGCTCGTTCCTGCAAAGCAAAATGTTTCACAAAGGCGTGCGCTGCACCGATTGCCACAACGCGCACACGACCAAGGTGCACGTGCAGGGCAACGCCCTTTGTATTCGCTGCCATGAGCCGGAGAAGTTTGACACTGTCGAGCATCATCACCATCCGCCCGCCGCTGACGGCACGCCGAGCAAGGGCGCGCAGTGTGTAAATTGTCACATGGTGGAGAAGACGTACATGGTGGTCGATCCGCGGCGGGATCATGGCTTTCACATTCCGCGACCGGACCTGACCGTGTCGCTTGGCATTCGCAACGCATGCAACAACTGCCACACGAAAGAAGACGAAGACGCCAAGTGGGCGGCGGCGAAGGTGGTGGAGTGGTACGGCGAAAAGCGAAAGACTGACCCGCACTTCGCGCCGATCTTCGCTGCAGCGCGCGACGGTCGGCCGGAAGCGGAACAGGGATTGATTGCCGTGTTGAAGAATCAGGAGCGGCCGGGCATCATCCGCGCGACGGCGGCGGCGTATCTTTCCGGTTACGGTAGCGCGACATCGTTCGACGCCGTCGCTGAGGCGATGAAATCGCTCGACCCGATCGTCCGCCGGTCAGCGGTGTCGGCGGCGGCGGCGTGGCCGGACCAGATGATCGATTTACATCTGACGCCGATGCTCAAGGACGATGTGCGCCTGGTGCGGACCGAAGCCGCGCGGGTGTTGTCGCGCATCGCTCAGGACCGGTTCGCCAATCGAAACGATCCGCACGCCCGGCATTTCTGGTCAGCGCTCGAAGAATACCTGGAAGGTCAGCGCGTCAACCAGGATCGCGGAAGTGCGCTGATCAACATCGGTCAAGTGCATCACGCCCTTGGCAAGTTGGATGAAGCGGCGAAGATGTACCGTCAAGCGATCAAGTTGGAGCCTTACTTTTCGCCGGCGTATCTGCGACTGGCGGTGGTGCTCAATCAGAAGGGCGATAACGCCGAGGCGCTCAAATGGTTGCAAAAGGCAGTGGCCGAAGCCGGCGATCACGAAGAGACGCGGGCGGTGCGCATCGAGGCGAATTACTATCTCGGCATGTTGCTCGGCGAGATGGCGGACGATGCGCAACGCCGCCGACAACCCGCGACGGCGCGGCAATACTACGAAGGCTCAGCCGCCGCCTTCGGCAAAGCGGCAACCGAAGCGCAGAACAATCCGCGCATGTATTTCAACCAGGGCGTCGCATTGTTAAAGTTGGAACGGTTAGCCGGTGCAGAGTTGGCGTTGCAACGCGCCTTTTCTTTACAGCAATCGCCCGACATTGCCAATGCGCTGGCGTCTGTGTACGGCGCGCAGATGAACAAGTACGCCGGCGAAAAACAATGGACCAAAGCACTCGACTACGCCGACCGGCTCCAACGCATGTATCCCCGCGACCGCGAACTGGCCGAACAGATCAACGCCATCCGCCGCGCCGCCGCACAGGACAACAACTGATCGTGGAAGGCGCTATCCTCCGAGTGCGGAGCCTAATTGAAAAAGCCGGTCACGTGAGGTGACCGGCTTGGGTGGTGTTGGATTTGGTTCCTGATAAAGAACAGGCTTTAAAACGGCGCGGGCGGGGCGTCGCCGCCTTGGCCGCCGCCGGCTTGCATTTGCATCGCGAAGTCCTTGATCCAGGTAATCAGGGGCATCGGTGCGTAGAAACGAACCGCCATGCCGGAGTCCTGAGCGCTCAAGCCCATGGCGATGGGCGGGAGGTTTTCCGGCACTTGAATCTGCGGGCCGTTGGGCGCCATCATGGCGATGAACGGCTGAACGGTTTTGATGATGCCGCCGACACTGATGTAAAACTCGCCGGCTGTTTTGCCGGGCAGGCCGACTTTCCGCGTCTTGGCGGTCGGGCCTTCGGCGCCGAGGCCTTTGCCGTCGCTGAGCGCCTTGAGGCCGGCCTTGACCATGTTCGTGTCAGCCAGCGTGGTCATCAGCACATACTTGCCTTTCTTAGCGACGTATCCGGTCTGGTTGGTCATGCCCATGCCCATCATGACGCCCGCCATCGGGCCCATCTGGCGAAGCAGTTCCGGCGGCATATTCATCTTGATCTGGTATTGATCCACCGAGACGCCGTCGATCTCGAACACGTTGGCGTCGTACTTGGATGCGAAGGTGAGCTGCATCGGTTTGCCTTCGGCGTCCGGACCGAGGTCCATCTTGAGGCTGTTCATCGACTTGACGTACTTCTGATTGAGTTTGAGGTACCCGTCGGGGTCGTCGGTTTCGACGAGGCTGATACCGCCGAAGCCGCCGAGAATACCGGCGGGGTTCTGCGGCACGGGGTAGACCATCGCCATACCTTTGGCCTTGGCCATCAGCGGCAAGGACTGTTTCATCATGTCAGCGATCCAGCCGCCGTCTTTGGGCATCTGCTTGGCCATGGTGTCGGCGATCTTGGCCAAGTTGATGCCATTGAAATCCATCGCGCCGGCGAACATGTAAGGATCGCCGGGCAGTTTGGCCAACAGGTTGGAGGCATTGCCGCCACCGGGGAAGATTTTCGCCAACTGGCTGCCTTCGCGGAACTGCGCGGTGAAGGTCATGCCGATGCCCTTGCTGTCCATGTCGCCGGCGAGAACGGCGACGGTCGTGTCGCGGAGCATGCTGTCGAGGCCTTCGATGAACATCGACGCCATGGCTTTCGACGTCTTCATCATCTGTGCCTGGGCGTCATCACCCTGGCCGAAGGCGTCGAACAGGTCCGCCATGTCGCGGTAGCCTTCGTCCAGTTTCTGGCGAAGGATCGGCGCGAGCGATTCAACATTCACGTAAATCGACACGTCACTGCTGGCGAGGTAGCGTTTGCCGAGCGTGCCCGCTGCTTTGGCGATGGCGTCGGTGTTGTTGCCGGGTTTGAAATCAGCCACGAGGGATTTCGTGGGGCTCATGATGCAGTGCTTGCCGGACTTGCGTGTGTAGACGGTTTCGCCGCCGGCGTCGAACACGTGCAGATCGCCTTCCTTGGTCGGCTTGTACGGGGCGATGAACTTGTCGTAGTTGGAGACCGGCACGGCCACGGTAACCAGCGGGTCTTCGCCGTT
>JANQKH010000506.1 GCA_028281215.1 Phycisphaeraceae bacterium
CCAGCCGTCAACGGTCGTGCCGTATCTCAACTTCTTCGCCGGCTTTGACAAGCCGCAATCTCTGGCGCGTGACGCCGGGGCGGGCGGGATTCTCAAGAACACCGGCATCCTGTTTGAAACGGACGGTCTGACCGGATTCCCGACGCTTGATGCGACCGGTAACGATACGGTCGGGTTTGCCGCCGGTCTCGAATTGCTGTTTAACCTGGACATGCAGTTGGTGTTTGAGGTTGCGGCGTTGCATCGGCACGGCAACAGCGCGACGACCGTGGGCGATGAGTTGGGCTTTGGTGTGCGGTATCAGTTGCCGCTGAACCACGCCATGATTTTCCGTGCGGACGCGATGGTCGGATTCCGCGAAGACGGCGACGATCTGGCAGGCGTGCGTGCCGAGTTCCGTTGGAAGTTCTAAGTTCGATTGAACGTTCGTGTTTGACTTGGGGTTATTGCGACAGGGTCTCATGTAAAAATCGTTGGGGAAACAACTGTTGCGATCACACCCGCTGGCCGACGTATGCAGGTAGTTTTCAGATTGTTTGCTGATTGGGCCAATGCCTGAAGGTGACGGAATGATGAAACGTTCGAAAAAGAAGTTCCTCGCGATGGCGAAATCAGTGTTGCATCGGCGTCGCGTTGTTTTATGATGTACCCGGCCGCATTCGCGGAGGTTGACGTTCGTACTCGATCGCAAGTCAGGGGCAGAATTAGTGGCACAGATCATCTTCATCGCAGGGATCATCGTCGTGGCGCTTGTGTTGATTCAGGGGCTCCTGTTTGTAATGACAGGTCTGGCTCGATCGCAGCGTGAAAACGAACGCAACAGTCTTTCGCTGCAATTGCTCGATGAACAGATCGCCGCCGTCCGCGAAGAGAAGGCCAAAAAGGAGAGTGAAGTCGCCGGCTGGAACGGCTGGCGAAAGTTCGAGGTCGCCAAGCGCCAACTTGAACCCGGGGATATCTGCTCGTTCTACCTGGTGCCCCACGATCACAAGCCGATTCCGGGATTCAACCCTGGTCAGTATCTGACGTTCAATCTGAACATCCCCGGCGATTCCAAGCCGACCGTGCGTTGCTATTCGTTATCAGACGGCCCGCGCGATGATTACTATCGCGTGTCCATCAAACGGGTACCGCCGCCGCGCGACAAGCCGGATGTGCCGCCCGGCAAGGGCTCCAACTTTTTCCACGATCACATCCAGGAGGGTGAGATCATCGACGTCAAAGCGCCTGGCGGGCACTTTTTCCTCGATATCAACACCGATCATCCGATCGTGCTCATCGGTGGCGGCATCGGTATTACGCCGGTGCTCAGCATGCTTAACGCACTGGTCTACAACCCGGAATCCGGCAACTACGATAAGCCGTTGACGCGCGAAGTGTACTTCGTGCTCGGTGTGCGCAGCAGCAAAGATCACCCGATGAAAGAGCACGTCGAGATGCTCGACAAGATGCATGACCGGTTGCATGTGCACGTGTGCTACAGTCGGCCGGGCGACGACGACAAAGAAGGCGTGGACTACCAGCACGCCGGCCGTGTTAATCTCGACCTGTTCAAGAAGATCCTGCCGTCGAACAATTTCCAATACTACATGTGCGGCCCGCCGCCGTTCATGGAAGCAATCGTTCCGGCGCTCGAAGAGTGGGGCGTGCCCGAAAAGCACATTCACTACGAAGCATTCGGCCCCGCGACGGTCAAGAAAGTGAAGAAAGAAGCGCCCAAAGAAGAAGGCGCGCCGGCGGCGGACGGCTTCGAGGTCGAGTTCGCGAAATCAGGCAAGAAGTGCAAGTGGACGCCGGACGACGGCCCGCTTTTGGACTTCGCCGAGGAAAACGATATTGCCATCGATTTCGGTTGCCGGGCCGGCGGTTGCGGCACATGCATCGTGGCGATCAAATCGGGCGACGTGCATTACGAGACGCCGCCGACCAGTGAGCCGGAGGATGGCTCCTGCCTTGCGTGCATTGCCGAACCGAAGTCCAATCTGTCGCTCGATGCGTAGTGCGGCAGTCAAAGTATGTCAGTTGAAATCAGGAAACGGAACTTAAGTCGTTCAGTCATTGAACGCGAATCGAACAGGTACAAACAGGTTCATTACTCTTTTTGAGAGGCCGAAGGCTATGACAGTTAATCGGAACAAAAAGTTTGTGGGTGCGGGCTTGTCGTTGGTTGCCTTTGTCGCGGTCGTCATGATCGTAGTGGTCGTGAATCGAACGGAGACCCAGGCCACGCTGGTTCCGGAGTCGGCGATGGTCCCCGTGATTGAAAACGTTGTCACGCCGGCGCAGATCAATCAGATCGACCACTCCAAAGTGATCGGCAACCACGAAGCCGGCGGCAACTGCATCGGTTGCCACAAGGAAGAAGGCCAGGCCTGGTCGAAAACGCACCACTACCGTTCGCTCGAGAAGTTGGACGAAGGCCGACCGATTGCCGAAAAGCTCGGCCTCGGGCGCAAATACAAGAAGACCGGCTTCTGCATCGAATGCCACTCCACCGCCAAGGGTGACGCCGCGCCGTACGAACTGATCTCCGGCGTCTCGTGCGAATCGTGTCACGGCCCGGCCAAGGATTGGAAGACGGTCCACAATGACCTGAACATCGCGCAGCCCGAACGGTTCAAGAAGTCGGACGATGCCGGCATGATCCGCAAGGACCGCGTCTATCTCATCGCCAAGAACTGTTTTGGTTGTCACTTGGTGCCGAACGAAACGCTGGTCAATACCGGCGGCCACAAAGCCGCCAGTGACTTCGAACTCGTTTCCTGGTTGCACGGTGAAGTGCTGCACAACTACGCCGGCGACACCACCAAGAACCGCGGCACCACGCAGGAACGCAAACGTGTGCTCTATATCGTCGGCAAACTCGTGCACCTGGAAATGTCGCTGTACGCCGCCGGCAAGATCACCGAGCGCGGCCACTATCGCTCCGCCATTCTCAACAGCGTGCGCAAAGCGTGGTCCGGCCTTCAGGAAATCATGGAAAAAGTTGACGTGCCTGAACTTAAACCGCTCGCGGAACTGCAAACGCGCGATGACGGCTCGCTCGCCTTGTCCGGCGCATTGCTCAAGTCGCTGCCCGGTACGGTCGCCAAGATCGCCGAGAACTTTGCCGACAAGCACGATGGCAGCAAGCTCGGTAGCGTCGATCCGTTGATCCCCGGCCCTGAGAAGTACAAGCACACCCGGCATCCGTGATGCCCGTTTGATTTGCGCGTCGGGGCGCTGGTCATGCTTGTGACAGCGCGCGGGACATCACCGCGCAGCCAAACTCGCAGACGGCGAAGGGCCAAGCTTGCAAAAGCTGCCACCCGCAGCCTCGGCCCGCTCGACAGCATGGTTGGGTGATCCGTTCGACATTACACGTCGAACGGATCACGGGAAGTTCCGTTGCCCGCGAGTGAATGTCGCTTATGGCCATATCCGAAGCCAAGTTGGAAAAACCCGAACGCTGGGATGTGCCGTTTGCCGGGCCGCCCGGTTCGCCGGGGGCCATGACCGATGACGATGTCGATCGGGTGATGGGTACGCAGCCGTTTGCTGGGATGGATGAATCTAACTTTTCCGCCGCCCAACCGCTTCGCGGCATCATTCAAAACGACATGCGCCTGGTGAAGTACCAGGACGGCGATATCGTCGTCCGTGAGGGGGACTATGGGCACTCGGCGTTTCTGATTGTCAGTGGTCAGGTGCGCGTCACGTTGGAAAGTCTTCCGCCGCGGTTGCTGGGTCGAAAAGAACGCAAACGCCGAGGATTCTTCGAAGCCTTGTCGCAGTTGTGGAGCAACTCAAGGAACATCGAATCTCGCGACGTCGAAGCCTACGCGCAAGCCAAGAGCACGACTGGGCAGCGCGGCAGCGGTGAACACACGCACGTCTACCTTCAGGATGTGCCCGGCATCATCGGCAAGTACAACACCGTCACGCTCCAAGACGGTGAGATGTTCGGTGAGATCGCCGCCATGGGCCGCATCCCGCGCACCGCCACGGTCTTCGCTGAGGGCGATGTCGAACTGCTCGAAATCCGCTGGCAGGGACTCCGCGATATTCGCAAACGCGATGAAGGGCTCAAAGCCCACACCGATGAGTTGTACCGACGCAACACGCTCGACAAAGCCCTGCGTGCTTCCTCGCTGTTTGATCATCTTTCGGATACCGAATTGCACGAGGTCGCCGAGAAAACCGAGTTTGAAACGCACGGTAGCTTTGAATGGTCCGCGCAGTTCAAAAAGGCTGCGCAGAAAGACCTTAAGGCGATGCTCAAGACCGAGC
>JANQKH010000140.1 GCA_028281215.1 Phycisphaeraceae bacterium
CGCCGGTGATGATCATTTTGCTGCCGTGCCCGAGCCTTGTGAGGAACATCATCATTTGCGCTTTGGTCGTGTTCTGCGCTTCGTCAAGGATGATCAGCGCGTCGTTCAAGGTGCGGCCGCGCATGAAGGCGAGGGGAATGATCTCAATCAGGTCGCAAGCGATGAAGCGCTGAATCTGATCGAACTCCATCATGTCTTCCAGCGCGTCGAGCAACGGCCGAAGGTAAGGGTTTACTTTCTGTTGCATGTCGCCGGGTAGGAATCCGAGCTTTTCACCGGCTTCGACGGCCGGTCGCACGAGCACCAGTTTGCGCACCTGTCCGCGTTTGAGCATCGCGGCGGCGGCGGCGACGGCGAGGTAGGTTTTGCCAGTACCCGCTGGGCCGCAGCAGATGGTCAGGTCGTGATGAATGATGGCGTTGAGGTAGTCGGCCTGTCCGTCGGTCTTGGAGGTGACACGTCGGCCGCGGGCGTACACCTCCAACTCCCCGCGCGCGGAAAGCGGGCTGGCGTCGGCGACAACGGTCTGTCGGCTCACTGTGGCGATCAGGTCGAGCAGTTGCTGGCGGTCAAGCGGTCGGCGTCGGCGGGCCGCTTCGCCCAAGGTTTCCAGCACTTGCGCCGCCCGGCCGACAGAATCACTGTTGCCGCTGACCTTGAGATTACGATCGCGCGCAGTGATCGACACATTCAGTGACTCGCGGATAATCTTCAAATTCCGCTCGGCCGACCCGACCATACCCATGCGGGCGTCGCCTTCAGGTAGGCTGATCGTCAATTCCAAAACCGATACACTCCGTTGAAAAGGTGTGTTGAAAGTCCGGGCAGGCAGGGACGTATTGTAGCCGCTTGCCCCGTGAATTCGACGTTTCAGACAACTTTGGACGATTCAATCTGACATGGCAGTGTCGCGAAACAACTTCTCGCTTGCAGTCGCACGATTGTCGGTCTGTTTGCTGGTCTGGTTCGTAACCGGTTGCGCCAACGATCTGCCCGTGCCGGTGCAGCCGTTGACGCCGGTGATTTCGAATCCGCCTGTTGCCCCCGCGCCGTTGTTGGAAAACATGTCAGTATTCGAGTTGCCCGGCTCGTTCGATCGCTTGAAAGCCGACCTTGAGCGGGCGATGAACCGGCAGGAGTGGGTGCTGCTGAATCAGACCGTCGAGTCAAAGGTTATTCGCGCCGAAGGTGTGCTGCCCGACAACCGCCACGCTTGGATTATCGCTTGGCAGACGACCGAGAAGGAGATCGCGCTGGCGGTGCGTGTGGGACTGTACGGCGATGAAGAGCGCGAGCGACTCTATGCCGCGCGGTTGAAGCAGGTGCTCGCCGGCAAGCCGAAGCCCAAGCGAAACTGGAGCTTTGAGTTGCCGCCGTTGTTGCCGGAAAAACAGTAGCAGACTGGGGTCTTATTTAGCGCGGTGGGCGCGCGGAAAACGCCTTCCATTTGGAAGGCGTCCCCGAAAGCCCGTAGTCTCCTCCACCCCGTTCTCGACGCTGATCGTCCCTGACCGGCGTCTCGTTCCCCTCTGCACATAACCATCGGGTAACACGGGTGGCTGCTTAATCCGATCGTAACAATTGCGCAGGATGTAACCCTTCACAGACCTTGACCCCACAGTCACCCAACGCAACGTTCCTGTGTATTCTTTACCTCCTCTATCTCCCATACCTCTTCGATCACCATTCCCTACCATACGTCCATGCGATTCATCCTTTTTCTAACATGTCTTTCACTTCTGCCTGCCTGCGCCGCGCCGCAATACGACGATCCGGTTGCCAAGATGATGGATCGTTCGATTCAGGCTGACTGGCGGGTCGACGCGGCCAACCAGGCCAAGGCGCTGGGTGATGATCCGCAACGCGTCAAAGCGCTGCACAAGCTGGTGTGGGACAAGGGGCATCCTTTCCTATTGCGGAAAGTAGCGATTGATCATTTGATCGAATTGGATGAGCGTGCATTTCGCGATGCGGTCGGCAAACGCATCACTTTGATTCGTGAGTACAAGGCGCTCAAACATGTGCTGGATCTGGCTGTCGAACGGAACTGGACAGACTTCACGCCCGCGGCTGTCAAAAGTTACGCGCGACCGATGCACGGCGTGCCGGACAACGAACGTCCTGAACGACAGGTCATCGAAAAACTCAACCCCGGCAAGGTGATCGAACAGGTGGTGTTCGACGTGCTTATCCAACAAACGGAGGGAACGAATACGGAGCGCGTTGCCGCGTGGCAGTTGCTCTGCCGTTTGGCCGACAGTGACACCATCGTCGAACGATTGCAGACCGCACCGGCGAACTCGGCGTTGATCGTGGATCTTCGTGCCGCAGCGGTGGATTTGCACGTCATGCCGGTCAATCGGGAAGGCATCGCCTGGCTTTACTTTCTGCGCGAGCCGGCACGACAGGCGTTCTGGCAGCAAGCGAAAGCGGCGGTCGCTCTGTTGAACGCCGAGCAGAAAAAGGGCTTGGAACTTCGGCATTTGCCCGTGCTGGTGGACGCGGATGCCGTGCGGGTTCGACAGTCGCGTGCCCAGTTGCTCGCGAGTTTGCAGTTGGTGTTGCAGGGTGCGGAACACCACCTCAATAGCCCGAACTACATGGGCGGGAACAAGGACCATCCCCAGCGATCCCAGCTGGGACAAACTGCTCAACATGTTGCGGACTAAAGATCTCGACGTGATGTTGAATATTGTTCGCACGCCAGAA
>JANQKH010000141.1 GCA_028281215.1 Phycisphaeraceae bacterium
CCTGTTCGAGCGCAAACGGTGCGGCCATTAGGGGTGACAGATCGATCGCACCGCCGGCGAGCAAGTCCGCGTAGCGCGGGTAGTCGCGGTCGGGCACGCTGACGCCGCCCCACGTGCCTCGCAGTTGCTTGCCCTGGTTGAATTGCGCGGGATCGACGGCGACTTCGCTGCCGTGCCTGGCGTTGCCGATGATCACCGCCCTGCCGCCGCGCGGGCGCACAGCGTCCAGCGCCTGCCGCATCACCGTCGGCTGACCGGTCGCCTCAATCGCAATATCCACGCCGCCTTTGATCAGTGCATGAATCAGTTCAATCACATTCTGTGTCGACGCGTTGATCTGGTGCGTGGCGCCCATCTTTTGGGCGATGTCGAGTTTGTCGTCGATCAAGTCGACGGCGATGACATGCGACGCGCCACCCACCGCCGCGCCGGCGATAGCGCACAGACCGACGCCACCGCAGCCAAAGACCGCAACGCTTTGCCCCGCTTGCAGGTCGGCCGTGTTGAGCACCGCGCCGACGCCGGTCGGCACAGCGCAACCCAACCACGTGGCTTCGCGAACGGGCACATCACTGGGCATCGGCGTCAACCGGTTTTCACTGACGATCGCGTGGCGCATGAACGTGGTGATACCGCCGGCGTTCACCGCGCGGCCGGTCGTTGCTTCGTGATACACCGTGCCGGGTACATCGCAACCGGTTCCCTTGATCCACGAAAGAATCACCGGCTCGCCGATTTTCACTTTCGTAATGCCTACACCCACTTCCAACACCGTTCCGACACCTTCGTGACCGAGGCAGTGCGGCAGGTAGGGATCAGCGCCGCGATGGCCGCGGGCTTCGAGCACCTGCGTGTGACAGACGCCGGTCGAGTGCACTTCGACGAGCACCTGTCCCGGCTTGAGGGCGGGCAGTTCGAGGTCGAGCAATTCAAGCGGACGCCCGGTTTCAACGAGAACAGCAGCGGTTGTTTTCATCCGGCCGCACGCTCCTGAGTGGTGGAAGTGGAAAGGACGATGGTCGGCGTGGCGCGCATCGCGGATTCGACCGACGCCGCGATGCCGTCGGCATGCAATCCGAAGGCGATCCGGGCGGCGCGTTGATCGCGTGATTCATGCGGGTAGTCATCCGCCGTACCAAGCCGCAGCAGCCTGCCGAAGCCTGCCTCAGCGTGATCGCTGCGCCACTCGGCCACGGCGCTACCGAAACCGCCAAGCAAGGAATGCTCTTCGACGGTGACCACGAGCGGGAACGCGGCAAACGCTTCGACCAGGCAATCGACGTCAAGCGGTTTGACGGTGTGATAGCTGACCACTTTGGCGGCGATGCCGGCCGCACCAAGCTGCTCGGCCGCATCACACACTTCTGGCAACAGGTTCCCGGTGCTGAGCAGACAGACGTCAGTCCCGTCGCGCACCGTCAAGGCGCGTCCGACGTGAAAATCCGTCGGCATACCGTCATGTACCAGTGGTTCGTTCTTTTTGCCGAGGCGCAGGTAACTTGGCCCGTTCAATTGCAACACGCCGGCAAGCCCGGCACGGACTTCGTTTGCATCGCCAGGGCAGACAACCGTCATGTGCGGCAAGGTTCGAAGCATGGCGAGGTCTTCGCACGATTGATGCGTCGCCCCCAGCGACGCGTAGCACAACCCGCCGCCCACGCCGGCGATGACCACCGGTTGTTCGTGGTAGCACAGGTCAACGCGAATCTGTTCGAGGCACCGCGCAGTGATGAACGGCACAATGGTGTAGGCGACTGGTTTGAGTCCGCTCATCGCAAGCCCTGCAGCGAGGCCGATCATGTTCGCCTCGGCGATGCCGCAGTTGAAAAAGCGATCGGGGAACCGCTGCTTGAAACAATCGAACATGCGATTGCCGATGTCGCCGGACAACAGCACGATGCGTGGGTCGGCGGCGGCAAGGGTTTCGATCTGTGCGGCGAAAGCGTTTCGCATGGTGGTGTGATTACGCGGCAAGTTCTTTCATGGCCGCGTTGAGTTCCTCTTCATTTGGTACGCGGTAGTGCCAGTTGTTGTCGTCTTCCATGAACGACACACCCTTGCCTTTGACGGTGCGGGCGATGATAGCGGTCGGTTCATTGCCTTGGGTGGATTTTGTTTCCGCCATGACCGACGCGATGGCGTGGTGATCGTGGCCGTCAATCTCAACGGCACGCCAACCGAACGCGCGCCACTTGTCCGCAAGCGGTTGCAGCGCCATGATGTCGGCGCTGCGACCGGTGGCCTGCCACTGGTTGTCGTCAATGACGGCGGTGAGGTTGCCGAGCTGTTGCGCCGGCGCGAACATCGCCGCCTCCCAGACCGAGCCTTCGTTGCATTCGCCGTCGCTGAGCACGACGAACACGTGGTAGTCCTGTTTTTGAATGCGGCCCGCCAGCGCCATGCCGGCGCCGATGGGCAAGCCGTGGCCGAGTGAACCAGTCGCCGCTTCCACGCCCGGCGCGCAACCGGGCGCCGGCTGTTCGGGCAACCGGCCGCCGTTGACGGCATACTCATCAAGCCAGATATCTGGAAAAAATCCGCGCTCGGCGAGCACAGCGTAGAGCGCGGCGGCAGCGTGGCCCTTGCTCAAAATCAACCGGTCTCTTTGCGGATCGTCCGCGCGATTTGGATCAATGTCCATCGCGGCAAAGTACGCTGACACCAACAAGTCCACGCACGACAGCGCCGAGCCCAAATGCGGCGCCCGGCCAACGTGTGACATGGTCACCACGCGGCGGCGTACACGGCGGGCGGTGGTTTCCAGTAGCGATGTGTCAATCTCTGTGGCGGGCATGGGCGTCCGTGACCGATGAAGCGCGTTCATTGCTGCGGCTGAATAATCCTCGTTCCCTGTTCCGGTTTTTTATTCTTCGGTTCGCCGAGCACATCGTCCACAGAGTTCCGCAATCCTTTAAGCGATTGAATCCCCGACTTCGGTTCTGACAAGGTGCCGGTCACGCGCAGGCTGATTAGTTCATCCTTGAGCATGTTCAGCACGTCGGTGAGCGGGCCGAGTTTGATGCCGCTTGGATTCGCGCTGACCAGCGTGAGGTCGAGTTCCTGCGTGCTGTATTTCATCGTGCCCGTACCGGAAATGGTCAGCGCGTTCGAGAGAAAGGCGAGTTTGTCAAAGCGGACGATGTCGCCGTCGATGAGGTAAGTCGCCTGCATGCGGTCAAAAGATTTAGCACTGGGCAGGCTGAGGTTGAGTAGTTGAAGCACAGCGAAACCGACAGGCGTTTCATATAGCGACGCATCGGCGACGCTCATGTTGCCTCGACCGCGCCGCGAGCTCGTGTCACCGGTTTTCCCTTCAAGAGTCAGGCTCGCCGACAGCACGGCGACACGGTTTCGCTTGGTCGTCTGGTTGTCGTCCTTTTGCACTTTGAAGTTCAGGTACTTCGGATCGAGCGGTTTGAGGAACGGTTCGAGCGCCACTTCCTGAAAGGACAACGTCAGTCGATAGGTCGTGTCGTCGTCACCGGCCTGCACGAATCCTTCACCGATCACGCTGCCGCCGTACGACTTGCCTTTGAGATCGGTCACCTTGATGAGTCCGGGTTTGTCGGTGGTGGCAAGCTTCGCGGTGAGCGCCTCGACCTTGCGGTCACCGGCGCGCATGGAGGCGTTGGAGATATCCAGCTTCAAACCGGGCTGAGCATCGCCTTTGTTTTGGATCGCGTTGATATCGATGCGGCCGGCCAGTTCTTTGACATCGACGCCGAGTTTGGCCTTCGCGTCTTTAAGGGCAAGTGAACCCTTGAACGATAGCGGTCGGCTCGCCCCTTCACGGTGATCGACCGCCAACGACGCCTGCTTCAGTTCATACGGCCCATCTAGTTCGATGGCCGCGATTGCTTTGATCACCGCGTCGGGCAACACCGTCTTCGCAACCGGACAAATTTCCTTTGCCGCAACGTTGAACAACAACTCACATCGGAACGCATCGCCGGTCGACAGCGAACCATTCACGTCGAAGCGCCCAGCGCCGAACTCAGCCGCGAGTTGTCTGAACGCGATCGAACGGTCGCTTGCGATCACATCACCCGACACATTCTTCAAATCGATCAACTGGTCCTTAAGCGTAAACGCAAGTTGCTTTGGTGACAGGATGACACGATAGGTTTCATCCGTTGCCGACTGCGCCGCGCGCGTCACTTCAAAATCAAACACGCCAGCCGGTTTGTGATCATCAAACAGCTTTTTCAGTTCGAGGTATTGATTCGAATCGGGCGGCAACAGTTCATAGATGGGGTCGTCAAGCTGAATGTTTTTACCGATGAGCGTTAGCCCCGCCGCGCCGGGTTGACCGGTCGTTGCTTTGAAGATCAGCGTGCTGTCGCCGTGCCGTGCGGTGACTTGGTCAATCGCCAATCCCTTCCGGTCGATGCGCAGGCCGCCGCGCACCTGATTGAGATCGTAATCGCCGCCCCAGGGTTTCAACATTGCTTTGTCGAATTGCACGTCGAAGTTGTAGTCGATGGTGCCGTCGGCCGCTTGATCAATTTTGCCGTTCGCAGACCATTGCCCGTTAAAGCGCAGGTCGCGAAGCCATTGAGCGTATTGCTCGGGGATGACGGAAAAGAGCACGCCGTCGACCGGCATGTCTTTGGCGACGATGTCAATGTCCGGCGACATCAAGCGCGAACCTTCCTTCGGCGGCAGCAACCGCCCGTCGAGCGCGAAGGTGCCGCCACCGCCAACACTCTCGGCCACGAGCCCCATTGCGTCGACGCGCGGCGCCAGGGTGTCCACCACGATCTTGCCGGCTTTTACCTTCAACGGATAGGGCCAGTGTTCGTACATCGCGAACACACCGTCGCTTTCGGCTGTTAAGGTCGTGCGGATTCTTGGATCGCCCGGCGCGCGGCGCAGTTGGACCAGCAGATCGGCCGTGCCGCCGAGGTCAAACACCGGCCGCCGCACCATCGATTTCAGATCAGCAACGCGCCCGCGAAATACCACCACGTCCGGCGAGCCTTCCTCGCCCTGTTCGACGAGCGTGGCGATGCGCGATTCGAGTTCGGCGATCAGCGCCTGCCGACGTTTTTTCTGCCGTGTGGATTGAATCACGCCGCCGTCCTCCGCCGTCATCCGAACGTAGGCGCCGCGATCAAAGAACGCCGTGATCGCTTTACGCTCGTGTGGTTGCAGCGAGGAAAACAAATCATCGTTC
Source organism: Phycisphaeraceae bacterium (assembly GCA_028281215.1). Classification (GTDB taxonomy): domain Bacteria; phylum Planctomycetota; class Phycisphaerae; order Phycisphaerales; family Phycisphaeraceae; genus JANQKH01. The sequence continues at coordinate 5,177 of JANQKH010000141.1, forward strand.
AACGGCATACCGTCGATGGTGATGTCGACATGAACGCCCGATCGGCGACCGGGTGCGATCACCTGCCCGGCGATCTTGATGCGCGCCCGTCGGCCGAACTCGTCCGGCGGGCCGACACCCATCACGCCGTCAATCGCGACGTGATCGGCATCGAAACGTATGTTGGCGGTCACGTTTTCCAGCGGGTACGGCACATGCTCGTATCGAATTGAACCGTCGATCAGGCGTAGTGTGCCGCTGGTGACGAACTGCTCGCCATCGGTGCCGCGCGAGGCGTGTGCGTTGATCTCGTAATGTCCTTGCGGGCCGTACCGCGAAAACAAAAATCGCAGCGGGCCGGGCAGCAGTTCCATGTCCTCCGGCTTGTCAGTTACCTGCCCGGCGAGCGTGACCGACACATCGAACGGCGCATCCATGTTGAGGCCATACGCCGACCCTTTCACCGTGTACGCCGCATCGTAAGTCGACCCGCGCGCCCTGCCTTTCAGGTCCACGTCGATCCGCTCATCGTCGGAGATGGTCAGCGTGCCGGTCGTCTGGTCCACGGGCAGCACGGTTTCGCCCCAGGGCACTTCCATGCTTCCGTTTTCAAACGTCAACTCGGCGGTGACGTTGGAATCGGCGTTGTAACCAAAGCGAATCAACGACAGGTTGCCCGAAGGCTTAAGCTGTTCAATCACCTGCCGAACGTTACGCGGCAGCAACTTCACGCGCGAATCGTCCTGCGTAATCTCGCCCAACTCCACCTCGGCGGACATCGATTCTTCAACCAGGTTGAACAGTCCCGTAATCTGCACCGGCTGTTCGCCGCCGGTCTTGCTGCGCGTCAGCGCAAAGCGGTAGTCATCGTCCAGTTCCGACTGTCGCATCAAGTCGGCGTTAAGGCGAATCGATTGAAGCACCTGGTACCGCCCGTCCTTGATTTCACCAAACACAATGTGCGCGCCTTGAATGCGCACGTCAGGCAAATGCCGCGAACGATCCTTCTTGTCCTTCTTCTTTCTGTCCTTCTTCTTTTCCGGTTCGAGAAACTGAAGGGTGAACTTACCTTCGTCGACGTGTTCGGTCGGATAAAGAATCGGCCGACGGAACTGCACGCTCTGAATATCGAGCCCGCCGGTGAGCAACGCCGACAGACGGTGTTCGATCACAACGGACTCACAGTCAAACAGTCGATCACCGCCGTCCGGCTGACCCGGCACATTGGGCACGCGCATGTGCACGCCGTACAAAGTAATCGGCCCGTTGAATTCAAAGTGAGCGCCGTCGATCTCCACATGCGCGCCGGTGATACGCGCCAGCGTGGACTCGGCCATCGACACAATGCGTGAAGGATGAGTGAAGTAGAGGTAGAGCCCGACCATGACGGCAAAGAGCGCCGCCAGGCAATACACCGGCCATCGCCACCGATGCCGCCGTCGCTTGCTGGTCTTGGATGAACCCGCTTTGGCCAAAGCAACCCACCTCGCTGGAACTTGAGACGAAGCCCGATCCGCGCCGGTTCGCCAATCGGCATCGCCACCCGTCCATTATCGGACAAACGCCGCCGCAGATCGAACATCGAAGACACATTCGTAAAAATCGATATGCTGATCGGCCCACAAACCCTAAAACAAGCCTTGTTACAACAATCAGGAGTCCGTGATGACTGAAGAATTGTCCGATAATGCTCAGATCGTGTACGACGATTTCGCGAAGATCGAGCTGCGCGTCGCTACCGTGATCGAAGCGGAGTATCACCCGAACGCCGACCGCCTTCTCAAACTTCAAATCGATCTGGGCTACGAAAAGCGACAGATCTGCGCGGGCATTCGAGGCCACTACGAACCGGAACAACTCGTCGGCCGACAGATCATTGTCGTGGCGAATCTCGCGCCGCGCACCATCCGCGGTGAAGAATCCAACGGCATGCTGCTGGCTGCCAGCGCCATGGGCGGCGAAGACGGTAAAGAACTTCAGGCTGTCGTCCTGTTGAAACCGGACCAGGACGTACCCAACGGTTCGGCAATTCATTGATGG
>JANQKH010000581.1 GCA_028281215.1 Phycisphaeraceae bacterium
GCATGCGGGCCCAGACGGCGGGCACCGCGTTGGGTGCGAGCGGACTCTCGCTTGCCGTGGCGATGGTCGTCGATGTAACCGGCACGTTGACGGTCATCGGTTGGCCGCCTGCATTGCCGCGCAAGGTGATCTTTGCCGGCGCTTCTCCTTCGAAGCGGCCGACGAGCAGAATCGGTCGGCCGACGAACAAGTCGGGCAACCGTTTGGGGAACACATGGCTGACGCGCATCGAACCCCAGTCGATGTCGACGTCGGTCAACGCCGGGTGACTGACACGGCTGAAAAAGTGATCCATCACCTCGCCGCCGTCATCGTTTTTGCCGACGTACGCGACCGCACCACGACCAGCGACAGCCATGCGATCGATCAGGTAGCGGTTCACGCTGGTACCGATACCAAAGCTGAACACGCGTGCACCGCGGCTGCGTTGATGAATCGCGCCAATGATTTCCTTGCCGTTACCGATGTACCCGTCGGTGAGAAACGCAACGACGCGCTGTCGGCCCTGTTCGTGCGGAAAATCGAGCGCGGCCTTGACACCTTCGATCATCATCGTGCCGCCCTGGCCCTTGAGCGCACTGACGTATTGTCGGCCGCGGTTCAGGTTCACCTGCGTCGCCGGCAGCGGACGGTTGCCCAGTTGCGAGGCGTTGTTGCTGAAACGAATCACCTGAAATGTGTCGTTCGCGTTCATCTGGTTGAGCGCGTGTTGAATCGCCTTCTTGCTCTGCGCCATCGGTTGGCCGCTCATGCTGCCGGAACAATCGAGCACGAAGATCATTTCCATCGGTTGGCGTTTGAGTTTTTTCAAATCCGCCGGCGGATAGACCATCAACGTGAAAAACCCGCCGCGGCGATCTTTGTGCACGAGCAGGTTGCCTTTGATCTTGTCGCCGGTGACGCGCCAGCGGAGCACGAAATCCTTGTTGGGTATGCGGTCACTTTTCTTGATCTGCACAACAACGCTGCCGTCATTGCCCGCCGCCATATCTGTTTCGTGCGAACGGCATTCAAATTGTTCCGCCTGAATCCCCGGCGCAAGGTAAACCGACAGCGCCAAGTCATGTCCGCTACGTTCGCTCGGCCGCAGGTATTCCACCTCGACGTTCTGCCCCGAAAGCCCATGTTGCCCATGCCCGACCGCGCCGACGCCCTTCCCCGCCGCAGCCGTATGCGGCGGATTGAAACGCGGACCCACCACCATCGGAAATACAAACTCGTACCAACCATCCACGTACGCCAGTGTGTTGAAATACTTGATGTTGATATCGATCTGCTTGCCGGGCTCGATGTTGGCGACCTTCTGCGTGAAAATGTTCGGCCGCTCCTGCGTGAGCAACGCCGCATTGTGGCCAGCATGTTTGGCGGCGTTGTAAATACGCTCCGCTTCGGCGCGCTCACGAATGATCCCGCGAATCTTCCGTTCACCGATCGTCATGACAAACTCATTGACCGCCGCGTTCTGCGGCAATGGGAACACGTACACCGCTTCGATTTTCTGATCGAACGGGTTGTGAAACTGCTGGGTGACATCGACCGTTGCGACATATGCATCGACCCGTGCTTTCACATCGGTGTGCTTGAGCGGCAGCGGCACCGTCTTCTTGCGCGGCTGATTTTTCACAACCGGCTCTTTCGGATCGGCTGGCAACTGCGTCACGAGCGAACCGGAACCCGGCACGGCATCGTCGCGTTTGGCCGTCGGCGTGCCCGGCCGGGCGATCACCCACAGTTCCTCGCCCGGCTGTACGACCGACGTCGGCCCGTGATGCACCGTCCGGGAAACAACGCCATGTCCCGCCGATGTCGAATCGTCGCGATCAGGCTTGACAGGTGCGGCAGACGGGTCAGCGGTAAGACCTGATTGCACAGCGCGATTTGCATGCCAACGGTTTTCTGTCGCAGGACTCGACTTCGAATGCAACACCATCGCCCCATCATGCACCGCGCTGCAACCGATGATGACCACCGTGGTCAATCCTGCGATCAACATGATGACTGTCAACCCGATCAGCGTTTGCTTGTTCATAACGCGCCCTTCTGAGTATGCACCGACACTTCGACGGGAATCGATTCACCTTTGACCGTGGCCGCCACCTGCACTTTCCATTCGAATTGCGGCTCGACGTTGCCGCGGATTTCCACATGCACCGTCGCCACGCGCGTGCGGCCTTTGGGCAAATCGCCGGCGCCACGGGTGCTGAAGCCGGCGAGGATCGCCCGTTCGTTCTGAATCGCTTTGGGATCGTAGTAAGGCGGTTCGGCAAAAGCAGCGTGTTTTCCACCCTCGATCGAAACAATCGAAACATCACCGGCGCTGGCGGCGAATGAAATCTGATAAGCCGCCAACGGCTGGTCTTTGGAATCAATCACCACGTCCACCGCCGCGAAGCGCGACACCCGCGCTTGAGCCAGTTGTTGCACCTGTGGTAACGGTTGCACATTCGACTGGGGCGCCGGCTCGGTGACCGTCGTCTTGCTGGCAGGCTGTGAATCCGATGAACCATGCTGCGCCAATAACACGCCCGCCGCGGTGCACACCGCGAACAGAACCACAGCCGACGAGATGCAGGCGCGTTTGGAAATCACGAACGCTGACCTCCTTCAAGGCGCACTGCCAACTGCGCGATCGCGGACACATCGTCGCGGTTGATCTGACCATCACCGGTCATGTCCAGCGCGCTGGACAGGGTGTCACCGGTTTCGATCTTGCGCTGTAACTGGTAGGCGTCGAGAATGTCGACGCGACCGTTGCGGTCAACGTCACCCGCCAGCGGGACGTTGCCACTTGAAATGTTGTCATGCCTCGGCTGCTGGTCCGGCACGCCGATCCAGACAATCAACGCCACCACCGCCGCGAGGCTCGCCACTTCAATCACCCGCCACCGCGCCCACCATGCGCGAATCGGCACCGCCGGTGCGATCGGTTCGGACTCACCTGACTCAACCGGCGTAGCGGGAACGACCGGCGAGGTAGAGGCTTCAAAGTGCGAACGCGCGGTGGCGAGGATTGTGTCATCCAGCGGCGATGGATCCAACGACCGGCCGTACAGACTGGCCATATCCTGAACCAGCGCATTGGGTGCTTCGGGCGCGTCTGGTGAAGCCGGGTTGAGATTGTTCGGATCGGTCATGTCGTCTCCACAGGATTGAAGCGGCAAACGGGTGATGAAGGTTCAGTCGTCGGTGTCCTCTTGCTCGAAATAGCGCTGCGCGCGGGGGTCGTTGCGCAGGGTCGCCAATGCGTTGTGCAAGCGGCTTTTGACTGTGCCGAGCGCGATGTCCAACGCGTCGGCAATTTCCTGAAGCGAGAAGCCGTCCACGAATCGGAGCAACAGCACTTCCTGGTGCCCGTCCGATAACGACGCCATCACTTGAGCAAGTTCGGCTTTGCGCTGGCCGGCCCGGGTCGCTTCGTCGACCGGATCGCCTGCGGGCATGGCCACCAGCACCTCGTCGTTGGATGCGAATCGTGACGCTTTTTTTCGCTGGGCGATGGCGACGTTTTTCACGGCTGGATAGAGAAATGTAGTCAACTTCGCGGTCAACTCGAAGCCGGGAAATTTGCGCAGGAAATACATGAACACCTCCTGCGTTACGTCGAGTGCCAAGTCCCGGTTACCGGTGAAACGAAACGCCAGGTTCGCCACCCAGTCTTTGTGCTTGTGATAGAGCACCTCGAAGGCTGCGGCCGCATCGTCGTCCCCGCGGTTCAGCCGCGCAATCAGCGCCAAATCCTCGGCGTGGGGGTCGGCAGGGTCGGGTTGGGCAGGTGGCTCACTCAAAATGACATTCGAGACTCGCACATGATACGGAAGGCTTGCGAAAAAAGTTTGGCGCAGGAAATTTTTCGTAAATCATTGATTTCATTATATTTATAACAAACTTTTCTTCCATAACAGTCAGAAAGTCCGAAAAAAACTGTTGGAGACGAACCCGGTTCGCCGATGCCCCGAAATGAACAGAAAGGAGAGCAGCGATCGGCGGGCGACCCTGAGGCGGACGGACGAACCCACACCTCCGCCAGAAACCGGAACCCCCACCTGTTGACGCTTTCCACAAAAAACACACAATTTGTATGGTAAGTCTTGTTCCGCGAACCAGCGATTGTTAAGATGCGTAAGAAATTAGGAATTGGTAAGTCGGGGATTGACGGGGTTTCCCATCATCCCTACACTGAATTGCGAATGAAATAGGTTTCTTGTAGTGAAATGAGATTGATCGTTAAGCTCAAACGGAAACCTGACACAAACTTGTTCTCTTTCTCCTTCTCCTCCGCCCCGTCCGGCTGTTTTTCGGCCGGTCGGGGTTTTTTCTGCGCGCAACGACCGCCGAAATCAGAATTCCATGCACCCTGACCAACACCTCTCCGATGCAGTCCAGTCGCACCACGACTGCCCGACGATTCTTTCTTGAACCTCCAATCTCTTCCACAGGAATCCGCTTGGCGTCAAATCCCGAACAGCACGCCAACCTGCAAATTCTCTCCAATTCCTGCGCCCCGTGACGCTACTGCAAACACCAATGCATTGCGCTGGGAATCTTCGTTCCACATCGCACGTTCACATGTTGCTCCCATTTGGCAACCGGTGATGACGTTTGAGAACTCGCACAGGATCCGTCGTGGCGTGAATGCCACAAATATGGATAAATAAGGGCAAAAGTTATGATGAAGCGTGCGAGCCCACCAAACGAGGGCGAATTATAACAGCAACCGACAGGTGAACGCAAGTCCCGTTTGTTCCAAACACACGATTACCGTCAGGAATAACCACTTTTCGCGACAGCCACAACCCGGCGAGATCCTCTCGTTCACCGGTCTGTCTGGGCTCAATGTTGGTAAGAAGGTTTTCCTTGCCAAATTCCTATCAATCTTCGACCAACCTACCCAATCAAAATACCGCTGAGATTCATCCCCGGTACAACCCCTGATCAAACACGTAATCCTCTACAGAATCAAAAGTTAGGCCACGGATTGGCAATCCCGATCGGACACGCTCCCGAATCATCGTGGCGGAGATGTCCAACTGCGGCAGCGGAACCAGGCGCGAGCGCCAATCTGCGACTTCAAATCCGTCAGGCAATGCAGACAAAAGCGATTCGGACGTATCCGGCGGGCGCACCATCACCGCCGGTTCGGCGAACTCGATCACCCGCTCCGGCTGGCGCCAAGTATCGAAGCACCGCAGCATATCCCCGCCGATGAGCAACCGAAATTCCGGTCCCGGGCCAAGTTCATTTCGCAGGGCTTCCAAGGTATCGACGGTGTAGCCGGGGACGATGCCCTGCTCGGCGCGGTCGATCTCCAAGGACAACACATGGGCAAAGCCGAGGTCAGCCACCGCTCGTTGCAACATGGCCAAACGGTCGGCGGCAGGCGCAAGTTCACGGTCGGGTTTGTGCGGCGGGGAGGCGGCGGGGATGTACGCCACCGCGTCCGCATCGATGGCCTCCATCGCCAGCATCGGCAAGACGACGTGACCAATGTGCGGCGGGTCAAAACTCCCCCCGAAAACGAGAATCCTGCGGCAGTCGTGCAACTCCATACCGATGATTCTACGCCGATTCGCTGCAACATTTGCGGTTCGGCAGCTCCAAATGCCTATTGGCCCGATACTCACCCCGTTGCAAAGGTCGTGTTATCATGTGTGCCGCGCTGTTTGGCGCCCGTTGCGGCGCTGAACGGGAACGTTGCCCACCCCAAACCCGTAATAAGACTATTCGATTCTGATCGCTCAAGGAGATGCGTAATGTCCAAACGATTGACTCGCCGACGCTTTGTCAAGGGCAGTGCCGCGGCTGCGCCGTTGGTGCTGTTGCCCACCATCACACGCAATGCGCTGGGCGCCAACAACAAGATCAACTGTGCCGCGATTGGCGCCGGCGGCAAAGGTGATAGCGACATTGGCAAGTGCGCGAATGCCGGCGAGAACGTCGTCGCCCTGACGGACGTCGATGCCAGCCCCGCCAGGGGCGCGTCCATCCGTTACGGCAACGCGCAGAAGTTCGACGACTATCGCAAGATGCTTGACAAGATGCACAAGCAGATCGACGCGATCACCATCTCGACGCCTGACCATTGCCACGCAATCGCTGCGGCGGCGGCGATTCAACTGGGCAAACACGTCTACGTACAGAAACCGTTGACTCACACCGTCTACGAAGCCCGTCTGCTCCGCCAACTGGCGCGTAAGCACAAAGTCTGCACGCAGATGGGTAACCAGGGTACCGCGCTCGACTCGCTTCGCACCGGCATTGAAATCATTCAGTCCGGCGGCATCGGCGATGTCAGTGAAGTCCACGTCTGGTCCAACCGTCCCGTTTGGCCTCAAGGTCAAAAGGCGATGGACAAAGTCAAGGAAGGCAAAGGCAAACCCGTGCCCGCGAATCTGAACTGGGACGCCTGGCTCGGACCGGCGGCGGATCGACCATTCAACCCGGCCTACTTGCCGTTCAACTGGCGCGGGTTCTGGGACTTCGGCACCGGCGCGCTCGGCGACATGGCATGCCACACCATGAACCTGCCGTTCTGGGCGCTCGAACTTCAATACCCGTCCAGTTTCGAGGCCAAAGTGCCTAAGGTGTATCCGATCACGCCGCCGGAATGGTCGGTGATTCAGTTTGAATTCCCCGAACGCAAAGTGGTCAAGACCGGCAAAACGCTCGCGCCGGTCAGCCTGACCTGGTACGACGGTACACGCACGGGTCTGCCTCAAGCTGAACGCACCTTCCAAAAGAAACTCGCCGCGCTCGGCATCAACCGTCCCAACCAATCCGGCTCGCTGTTCATCGGTAAGAACGGCGCGCTCTACGCACCGGGCGATTACGGCCACTCGATCAACCTGCTGCCCAAGGCCAACTTCAACGGCTACCAGAATCCCAAACCGTGGCTGCCCCGGCGCGGCGGCGGGAACTTTGACCAACATCAGACCAACGAATGGCTCGAAGCAATCCGCGCCAACAAGCCCGAACTGGCGATGTCCAACTTCGAGTACGCCGCCTACTTCACCGAGATCATCCTGCTGGGCAACCTCGCCATGCGCGTGCCGGGCAAAAAGGTCGAATGGGACGGCAAGGCGATGAAATCCCCCAACGTCAAAGCTGCCAACCAATACGTCCACATGAAATACCGCAAAGGCTGGGAATTGGGCGCGAGCCTGACCTGAGTCTGACCTGGCATGAAAGCAATCAACAACCCCGGTTTCGGCCGGGGTTTTTTGCTGTGTAGACGAAGCGGCGCTCACGCCAGGGTGCAAAGGCGCGGGGAGATTTGGTGAAGAAGAATTCACGGAGGCCACGGAAATTGGGAGGTCGCGGAGGGGACGTGGTTAGAAGAATGGTGATGTTGCCCCGACATTGCGTTCCAATAGTTCGAATTGGAAGCCACGATGCTATCAAACACCATGCGCAATCCATCCTCCACGGCTTCTCGCTTCAACATAAGACAACTCAATCCCGAACTCCCATCTCCGTGACCTCCAAATCTCCGTGGCATCCGTGTAAATCGCCTCTCTGATACCGTCGAAATCACATCCCACTCCCAAGACCTAACCGGAAACTGATCGTGGACCGATGAAACTATTACCCGAACCGCGCGGCTGCGGCCGGAGTATTGACGCTGTCCCATAATCGCACGGATTGAACCATGCCCATCGCACATTGGCCCAGCCTGCACGGCGAATCGTTCCAAGGTGTTCGCACACTCGTCACGGGCGGGGCCGGCTTTATCGGATCGCACATCACCGAAGCGTTGATCGAACTCGGCGCCTATGTCACCGTGCTTGACGATTTGTCCGGCGGCGACCCGGCCAACTTCGATACATTCAAAGCCGACGCCGACGACCGTCTGCGTTTCGTGCAAGGCTCCATTCTCGATCAAACAGTCGTCAATAAAACCATCGAAGGCTGCGCATACGTTTTTCATCAGGCGGCACTCGGCTCCGTACCCGGCAGTGTCGATCAACCGCGCAAGTATCACGATGTAAATGTGACCGGTACGGTTAATGTGCTGGAAGCAGCGCGGGCGGCGGGCGTCCAACGTGTGATGTTCGCCGCGAGCGCCGCAGCATATGGCGACAGCGAAGTCGTGCCGAAAGTCGAAACGATGGAGGTCACGCCGAAGAGCCCGTACGCGGCGAACAAAGTCGCGTGTGAATCCCTGCTGCGCGCGTATGCCAACAGCTACGATATCGACGCGGTTTCGCTGCGTTACTTCAACGTGTTCGGCCCGCGCCAGAACGCCAACAGCGCCTACGCCGCCGTCATCGCCGCGTTCGCCAAAGCGTTGTTCGCCAACGAGCATCCGAAGATTTATGGAGACGGCGAACAGTCGCGCGACTTCATCTTCATCGATAACATCGTCCACGCCAACCTGCTCGCGGCGCGCTGCGAAAGTAGCTTGAACGGCGAAGTGATCAACATCGCCTGCGGGCAACGCATCAGCGTCAACGACCTGGCAACACATATGGCCGCGATGACCGCCCGGCCGCACCTGACTGCGGAACACCTCGATATCCGAGTCGGCGACGTGAAACATTCATTGGCCGACGTCACCAAAGCGAAGGCGCTGCTGGGTTACGAGCCGGTGGTGGATTTCGAAACAGGGTTGAAGCCGACGGTGGAGTGGTATGAGGCGGCGCTGGTGGGTTAACCTTCACGATTGCACCATTCTACGATTTTACTCCAAGCGTCTTCGTGTTTTTCGACGTTCTTGGCGAAGACATTGTCAACGCCTTTCGATACTCGCGCGACGCGTTCGGCGTAGCTGAGCAATTCACCGGGGTGATTGCGTTCTGCTTGAATCTCAGACCGTTCTTCGTGGGTCAGTACAAAGAATCGTTCCTTAAATCCATCGTCGTCTGATTTGATTGAATAGAGCACCCAGAATGTCGGATGCTCAAGGTCGGGCGTCTTGTACTTCTGATAGAAGCTCGTAACGAAACGCGTGGATTGCGCGGTTTTGACCTCAACGATCGCGGCGTGCCGATTTGAACCGACGGTAATGACATCGCAGCCGTTCATGTTGCCATAAGTCACTGTTGCAAAGATTCCTCGCTTGAGTAGTTCCGAGCAGATTCGATATTCGCCGGCCAGATTAAGGTGATATTTGTCGATTGCCATGTGCCGTCGCCTCTTGTGTCAACTCTCCGCATCTTTCTTCACCTGCTCCCATCGCTGAATCAATCGTTCTTCAAACAGTTCTTCAAACTCTTTGAGCCAGCGTCGAATGTATTTCTCATCAAGATCCGAATTCTTCAAAATGATCATTTGGATATCGTCAATATCACGCCCGCGCCACGCCAGAATCTTGAGAATGATAAGGTTCTCAACATCGACGTAACGGATGGGAAACCCGTCCGCTTCCTCAACAGTCAGCCGGTCGAACAATTGCCGGTCATAGTCCGACACGGCGAGCATGAGATCAATTTTTGTTCCTGAAGCTTTGTGCTTGACTGGAATGAGATGAGAGAGCTTCGCGAGTTCTTCCGGGTCCGCCACAAAAGGGGCGAACTGATCATCTGAAAAGAGTTTGATGACGGACCGAACCTCAGCCTCCGAGAGTGGATCGCATTCAATTTTCATATCCACGTCTGTCGTCATCCGCACCTGACCGTGGATTGCAGCCGCCAATCCGCCGACGACCGCGTAACGGATGCCCGCGTCATCCAGTTTTTTCGCGACGGCCTTCATCACGCCGAGCAAGATTGAGGGTTCGTTGGATGGCACTCTTGTGTTCCATGTCGTCGAACGGGTCTTGAGGAGGCCAGACACCAAGTGCAACGGCGAGCGCGACAAGGTCGTCGAGTTGCCGCAGATTCGCCTGCCGATCGATCGGCGTTTCGCGCGCCCATTGGCGTTCGAGTTTGGCCAGAAGATCGTAACGTGGAAACATCGAGACCTCCATCACTTCATCTGAAAATACTTCCCCACTCCGTTGTAGTGCAACATATTGTAGGGCGGGATGCGGTCCATCGGTGTGTCGGTGGTGACGAGATTGCATGCGATGCCATACATCCACGGGTAACCGGCCGAACTGATCGCGCGGCGGACGTAGTTCATCTTGTTGCCCCATGCCTTACCAACACCCACGATGTCGAATCGGGTGAAATCATTCTTTCGATGATCAAAGGTGACGTAACCGAGCACGCGCAGTTCGCTGCCGCGCGTACGGGATTCGGTGCGTGACTTGTCCGTCATCGCTTTGCCGAGTTTGGCGTAACCGTCGAGTCGCATGACCACTTCGATCTTTGAAACCTGCTCAACGGTTAACGTCAACGCGGAAGATCGAGCGGGCAGGGCGTTGACGCTGCCTTCCATGTAATCGATGCCAATGGTGCAGAAGAAGCGGTTGCGAATGGGCGCCGCGACGTCGAGTTGGTCGCCGACTGATGGGTCTTTCGGTACGAGTGAAAGTTTTTCAGCTTCGGTCAGCCAGAGCATGTCGCTTTGCGTTTCGACCGCCCAGGCGTTGGGGTTCTGCTTGTAATAGAACTGTTTCGCGCGGCCAAGTGTTCCACCTTTGCCCGGGCCGATGTAGGTGCAGTAGCCACGTAGGACGAGGCCGTTCTTTGGCGGATTGGGCACGCGGCGGCGCGGCGGTTCGGCTTCACGTGGGTCTTGTAATTTCATTTGCCGAATATCTTTCGGCAGCATCTCGAAGTCTTTTAACAAGGGGGCAAGTTCCTTCTCGCGCATCTTCAATCGATGGCCGGCACCAAGTTTCACACCGCTGGCTGTACAGACGACCAGGTGATTGCCGCCGGCACCGACATGTTTACAAAACGTGAGTTCGTGCGAGTTGCCACGGAAATAGGTATCGAGCGCGAGTGGGATGAAGTGCTTGTTGATGTAGTCAGCTTCGACCTGGGTGCCGGTGAACCACCGGGCACGATTGGACGTGCACGCGCCTCACGTTCGGCCGAGCGGGCTGCCATCGGCAGCGGTGAAGATGACAATCGGCTTGTTCTCGGCAATCGCGCGGCGACGTGCGTTCGTCACGTTGGTCTCCCATGCGACGTCGCGCCACGGGCTTTCGCCTTTGCTCGGTTGAATCATCTTGTGAAGGTGATCGAATTCGGCAGGGTTGATGGGTTTGATGAGGTCGGCGCGGGAAGATGCCACCGCCGCCAACATGGCCATGAACACAAGGGTGGTGTGTTTCATTTTCATTTGATGGTCTCCGTGACTCGCGGTGTTTATCCTACCACGGCTGCCGATCAGTCCGTGAGGATTTGTGAATGCGTTCAGCGGACTTGCGGCAAATGAGGCATAGAATGTGCAATTGAATCGCCTTGCATAAACCAAGGACGGACCGGTTACCCGGGAATCGTGCCAACGGAGTGGCGAATGCATTTAAGGATCATCTTCTTCCTTTGTCTGTTTGCCATGCCATCTGTCGGATTAGCAGAGTTGCCGACAAGTAGACGGGCTGAGAAGGCAATCGCTGATGCGACCAGACGCCTTATCACACCGTTGGCGAAGAAGCGTCTGGCGGCGGGCTCTCACGTCTTCATTAGGATTCTCAAGGAAGAGTTGGAGCTCGAAGTCTGGCTCAAGCGGGGTGACAGGTTTGTCCTCTTCAAGACGTACCACATCAAAGCCATGTCCGGAAAGCTTGGCCCGAAGTTGAAGGAAGGCGATCGTCAGGCACCGGAGGGTTTCTACTTTGTTCCGCCTTCGCGGATGAATCCGAATTCGAAGTTCCATCTTTCATTCAATCTTGGCTATCCGAATAAGTACGATCGAACGCATGGGCGCACTGGTAGCGCGCTCATGGTTCATGGGAACAAGGTGTCCATCGGCTGCTATGCCATGGGCGACAAGGAGATTGAAGAGATCTACGCGCTTTGCCATCTCGCGCTCAAGAATGGACAGCGATTCTTTCGCGTCCATGTTTTTCCTTTTCGCATGACCATGGAGAAGTTGGCGAAGCACAGATCGTCGCGATGGCATACCTTCTGGTTGAATCTTAAGGAAGGGTACGAGTGGTTTGAGAAGAACAGGGTTCCGCCGAATGTTGAAGTACGTGGAGGCAGATATGTGTTCGACAAAGCGGATTAGATTGGGGTAAGTATCTCCGTCATTCCCGCGCAGGCGGGAATCTACAAAAGTCGGTGCTGATAACGCCAACCATGGATTCCCGCCTGCGCGGGAATGACGGAAATTCGTGACGTCGAGGAAGGGCGATGCATCATGAGTTGGTTTGCTCAAGAAAAAAGCCCGCAAACATCTGTTCGCGGGCCTTATTGATTGAGCGGTTGTATGCGATCAATCCAAATTCATCGTCAACAAGAACTCCGCGTTCGACTTCGTCTTTTCGATACGGCTCTTGAGCAGTTCCATCGCTTCAACGGGGTTCATGTCGGCGAGCACGCGGCGGAGGCGGTAGACGAGTTGGAGTTCTTTTTCGTCGAGCAGTAATTCTTCGCGACGTGTGCCGGAGGCGCTAACGTCGATCGCCGGCCACGTTCGTTTTTCAACGAGGCGGCGGTCGAGGTGCAGTTCGCTGTTACCCGTGCCTTTGAACTCTTCGAAGATGATGTCGTCGGCCTTGGAGCCGGTGTCGACGAGTGCGGTCGCAAGAATGGTGAGCGAGCCGCCGTTTTCGATCGCGCGGGCGGAGCCGAAGAATTTCTTCGGGCGCTGCAAGGCGTTGGAGTCGAGGCCGCCGGTGAGGATCTTGCCACTATGCGGCATCTCAGAGTTGTACGCGCGAGCCATGCGGGTGATCGAGTCCATGAGGATCACGACATCTTCGCCGAACTCAACCATGCGGCGGGACTTTTCAATGACCATTTCGCAAACCTGCACATGCCGTGACGATTGTTCATCGAAGGTCGACGCGACCACTTCGACATCGTCCGGCGTGTTGTTGCGGAAGTCGGTCACTTCCTCCGGCCGCTCGTCGATGAGCAGCACGATGACTTTCACATCCGGATAGTTGGTGATGACCGACGTTGCGATTTTTTGCAGAAGGACCGTTTTACCAGTGCGCGGCGGGGCGACGATCAAACCACGCTGACCTTTGCCGACCGGCGTGACCAGATCGACCACGCGCATCGACGTTTCTTCCGCAGTCGTCTCGAGCACGTATCGCTCGTGCGGGTGCAGAGCGACCAGGTCATCGTACATTTGAATATCGTTGAGTTTGTCGGGCGGGCAGCCGTTGACCGCATCGACACGGAGCAGTGCGAAGTATTTTTCACTTTCCTTCGGCGGACGAATCGTGCCTTGGACGATGTGCCCGGGCTTGAGGCCGAAGCGGCGAATCTGCGACGGGCTGACGTAGATGTCATCGGGGCAGGCGAGGTAGGAGTATTCGGGCGAGCGGAGGAAGCCGAAGCCGTCGGGCAGGATTTCGAGCACGCCTTCGCCGTACATGAGGCCGGCCTTCATGATCCGCTTTTCGAGGATCTTGAAGATGAGGCGGTCGCGGCGGAGATTCTCGTAATCCGTGACGCCTTCGTCATCCGCCATCTTGTGCAGTTCTTCGAGCTCCATGGCCTGGAGCTTTTCGATGGTGACGTCGGACTTCTTCGCCTCCTCGTACCGCGCTTGGGTTTCGGCTTCGAGTTCGGCGTCGGTCTTGGGCTTTTTCGGTTCGCCACCTGAGCTTTTGCCGTTGCCGTTGGATTTGCGAGAAGATTTCTTACGGGACGACTTCTTCTTCGTACGGGTCTCAGCCATGACGGCCTCCTGAGGGTGCGATCCCGGTTGATGCCGCGTCGCGCGGGCTTGATCGCGGGAATTCGTAGGGTGGGAAATCAGATGCACGTGACGGTCGTCGACGTGCAGGGTTCGGCTGCCTCCTTGAGCCGGGGGACATCCATGGGTTTCACTTCATCGGGGAGTGGTCTTCGAGATTACCGGTGGATCACCGGGCAAGTGTTTCGATCTTGAATAGCTGGGAGCAGGATTCCATCTCACGAGAATTGCCAAACCGGATACGGCCCAATCACGGCTCCAGTCCTGACCTGTTGTGAAGAATCTGGGAAAGAACGCGTCGGACGTGTGCGAAGCATTCCGCTTCACCGGCGTCGTTCTTCAACACATAATCGGCGCGATCGGCTTTCTTGTCAAGTCCGATTTGGTTTTTCTCACGGCGATCCAACTCCGCCTCATCCCAGCCCCGCGTCGCCGTCACCCGCGCCAGGCGATGCTCCCGCGGGGCGTCCACAAACACCACCGCGTCGCATTGCTCATCCAGCCCTACTTCGAGCAGCAGCGGGCAATCCTCCACAATCGCCACCACAGCCGGATCGGCCTCAAATCGCTTGTGTAACGCCTGCCGACCAGTAAACACGCGCGGGTGAATGAGCTCTTCCAGGCGTGTTTTCTCCGCTGGGGCGTCGAACACAATCGAAGCGATCCGCCTCCGATCCAGACTGCCGTCCGGTTTCATGACATCTTTTCCCCACCACTGCACAATTTGCTCACGAACGGATGGGTCGGCATACGCATCGCGCGCCAACTGATCGGCATCCACCACGCCGCAACCCAACTCGGCGAACTGCCGGGCCACCAGACTCTTGCCCGAACCCACACCACCGACGAGGCCGATGACCGGCTTGCGGCCAACCGAATCGGCATTGGCATCAGAAAGCGAAACCGACTCAGACATGCCCCAAGCATAGCGAATGCGGGCGAACCGGACCGCTTCGACTTACGCGCGAAAGCACCGGGCTGCGGAACGCCATTCGATCGACGACAACTCATCCGGCGCGGGTGACATACAATCGTTAGCATGAACACCGTCCTGCTACTCTCGGTCCTGACTGCGGCCGCCATCATCGGCGTGCTTTGCGTGTCGGCGATCCTGACCAGTGCTCGACGAAGGCCAGGCGATACCCCCTTAGATAGCGGCGCGTGCGGGCAATGCGGTTACAGCGTGCGTGGCGTGAGCGAGTTGTGGTGCCCGGAATGCGGAGCCGACCTGCGCGAAGTCGGCATCGATCGACCAAGACGCGCCGGCGGGTCGCGCGGCTGGCTGATGCTTTTCGCTGTCACCGGCCTTGCCGGAGTTGCCCTCGTCATGGTCATGCTGCTTTGGACCAGCAGTTCCGCACCGGCGCCGGCCAAGCCCATGCCTGCCCAGCCCGCGCCCAATCCGAACCCACTTCCCGTGCAACCCGGAAAATGATAAGAAGGAGACTGGACCACTTTTCGAGAGCGACTTCACACGCCTTCCGGATTACCAGAGCACGACATGAAACGAACCTTTGAAGTCGGTCACCAGGAGAAGCATCAGGTCGAAGTCGAGATCACCGCGACCGGCAAAGAGGTCTACCGCGTGGACGGCGAAGTCGTGCTCTCCCTACGTTCATTCAAAAGCAAGGCAGAGCGAACGTTTACCGTCGGAACGGAGGAGCAACACGAAGTCCGCATCGTCCTCGACTCCAATCTGTCCCTCAAGAGCCTGATTGATCCCTCCAACTGGAAAGCACAGGTCTTCGTTGACGGCGAATTGTTCATCGACGACCTCACGCCCGAACTGCGTGATACGGTGAAAACGGTCAACTCGATCATGAACTGGATCATCGTCATCAGCGTGGTCGTGATTGTCGTGTGCTATGTGGCGGCGAAGCTGTTGGAAGCATAGAAGGTGCAAACGCGACTCGCGCCCGGTCCTTGTTTTCTTGGCAGGCAAGCTGCCAGTGACACGAAGTGACATGCCTTTCTCGCCAAGCCGTAATCAACCTTCTACCATGCGGCCGAAAGGATTTGTCATGAGTAGCAACAACGTATTGTCCGTCCACGACATCAATCAAAACAAAGCCTGCATCGGCGATACCGTCACGATTCAAGGTTGGGTGCGCACGCGGCGGGATTCCAAAGCCGGGCTCTCTTTCATTCATGTGCATGACGGTTCGTGCTTTGACCCGCTTCAGGTCGTCGCTCCCAACACGCTTCACAACTACGAGGCAGAGGTGCAGAAACTGACCACCGGGTGCTCGGTCATCGCGACGGGTGAACTGGTCGAATCACAAGGCGGCGGACAGAAGTTTGAAATTCAGGCGAGTGATGTGCAGGTCGTCGGCTGGGTCGACGATCCGGATACCTATCCCGTTTCCGCCAAACGGCACAGCTTCGAGTACCTGCGCGAAGTGGCGCACCTGCGCACGCGGACAAACACCTTCGGCGCGGTGGCGCGCGTGCGGCATTGCCTTTCCATGGCCGTGCATCGCTTCTTCCATGAGCACGGCTTCGTCTGGGTGCACACGCCGATCATCACTGCCAGCGACTGCGAAGGCGCAGGTGAAATGTTCCGCGTCTCTACACTCGACATGCACAACCTGCCGCGCGATGAAGAGAACGGCGTCGACTTCACACAAGACTTCTTCGGCAAGGAAGCGCACCTGACTGTGTCCGGACAACTCAGCGTCGAAACGTTCTGCATGGCGATGAGCAAGGTCTACACGTTCGGGCCAACGTTCCGCGCCGAAAACAGCAACACGAGTCGGCACCTCGCCGAATTCTGGATGATTGAGCCGGAGATCGCGTTTGCGGATCTCGCTGCCGATGCGGATCTGGCGGAGAAGTTCCTGCGTTACATCTTCAAGGCTGTTTTGGACGAGCGCGGCGACGATCTGAAATTCTTCAACGACCGCATCGACAACGAATGCATCGCGCGGCTGGAATCGCTCGTCGACGCCGACTTTGAACGGATCGATTACACCGACGCGATCAACATCCTGAAAAACTCGAAGCCGGCGAAGAAGGGCAAGTTCGAGTTCCCCGTCGAATGGGGCATCGACCTGCAAAGTGAACACGAACGCTACCTGACCGAGAAAAAGTTCGGCAAACCCGTCATCGTCATGAACTACCCAAAGGACATCAAAGCGTTCTATATGCGCATGAATGACGACGGCAAAACGGTGGCCGCGATGGACGTGCTCGCCCCCGGCATCGGCGAAATCATCGGCGGCTCCCAACGCGAAGAACGACTCAATGTGCTGGATGCACGCCTCGATGAAATGGGTTTGCCGAAAAAGGATTACTGGTGGTATCGCGACCTTCGCAAATACGGCACCGTCCCGCACGCCGGCTTCGGCCTCGGCTTTGAGCGCACCATTCTCTACGCGACCGGCATGGCGAATATTCGCGATGTGATTCCGTTCCCGCGGACACCGGGGCATGCGGAGTTCTAGATGATGATGGTTATCATCAATCGTCTGGAGTTCACTATGCATGCTCAAGATAATCTGTTTGACCGCAGCTCGCCATCTCTGGAAATCATTCAGGATGCCGAAAATGTGCCGGGTTTGATTCAAGCTCGTCACTGTTGGACCGCTACGGAGCAGCAAGTGTTGCTGGACGAAGTGGATGCTCGTCCCTGGCTGGAGGATCTCAAACGGCGCGTCCAGCATTACGGCTACAAGTATGACTACCGAGCCCGTCGCGTGGACCACACGATGTATATCGATGAGCTTCCCGACTTTGCAGTGGGCGTTGCACAACGATTGCTTGATAATCATTTGATCGAACGCATGCCGGACCAGATGATCGTAAATGAGTACGTTCCAGGGCAGGGCATTTCGGCACATGTGGATTGCGAACCGTGTTTTTCTGATGGGATTGTGACGGTGAGCCTTGGTTCGACCTACGAGATGGATTTCATTCATGTGCAGACAAAGACCGTTCGTCCCATCATGCTCGAGACGGGCAGTGCCGTCATCATGACGGGTGAGTCGCGCTATGATTGGCAACACCAGATACGAGCGCGTAAGAGTGACCGTGGGATCCCGCGTGGACGGCGTGTTTCGCTGACGTTTCGCAATGTGATTCTGGATGGCACGTCCAGTTGAATCAACAACTCTCGCTACATCGCCACTGCTTCATCCGGCACGCGGCCGAAGGCGATTTTGTCTTCCATGGGATGCCGGGTGTCGTGCATACCGCCGAAGTAAACCGTGTGTGTGCCCCATCGGCGGTTGAGTCGATCGATGACCTGGGACAATCGGTCTCGCCGTTCAATCTCCTGGAACAGCAACAGCGAATGAGAGGCAGTCGGCATCAGGCCGGTCAGGGTGATGGAAACTTTCTTGGGACGATCCGGCTTGAGGCGATCAGAGCACGCGGGGAGCGCAGGACGGCGCCTCCACAACTGGCTGAACGATTCAAGAATGGTTTGCGTGTCCTGGCAGGCGGGCAGGCCGATGCGGTCGTACCAGACGTGATCGGATTCATATTTGATACGGGCGTGCAGTTGGTGAGCCCAGTACCCGTGATGCCGCAGGCGGGCGGCGCCTTTGTGCAACAAACGTGTCATGATCGCGTGAGCGCCGGCTTCGGATCGCCACTTGGGGCCAAGCACGTGCGCGTGCCCCATGGAGCGCCGGCGCGTGGCGGGCTCCGGGTAATCGTTGCCGTGCAATCCGTGCCACCAGTGTTCGCCCTGAACACCGCCCCAGATTTGTCGGGTTTGTGACAAAGAAAGCGACCAAAGTTGTTCGACAGTCAGGACTTCATGTTGTTGCAACCTGCGGAACATGCTTGGGCCGATACCGGGAAAGTCGTTCAGCGGCATCCCACTGAAACAGTGCGGAAGGTCCGGCAGGTCAAGGATCATCAAGCCGTTCGGTTTGCGGCGGTCCGAAGCCGTTTTGGCGAGCAGTCGTGTTGGAGCGATGCCGATGCTGCACGTGACGAAGGGGCCGATGTCCGCGCGAAGTCCGTCTTTGATTTGCTCGGCCAGCGCTGCTGCGACTTTTGGCTGCTTCTGTTCCCGCAGCAACCGAATGGCAACCTCATCAATGGAATAAACCTTGTCAATCGGAACGTGATGTTCCACCGAACGAATGATGGCGTGATGGATTTCGATGTAAAACTTTGGCCGGGCTTTGACCAATTGAATGTGGGGGCATAGTTGCCGCGCTTCCTTGACGCGTGTGCCGGTTTTCACACCGTACTGTTTCGCTTCCGTACTAGCGGCAATGCAACAGGTGTGATCGGTTTCAACTGGGATCACCCCCACCGGCCGGCCGCGCAGAGCCGGTTGAAATTGTTGTTCAACCGAAGCGAAGTAGCAATCCATGTCAAGAAAAAGCCAATTGAGCATCGGTTTGCTCCAATCGTTCACTCGAGTAGAAAACTTGTCATGCCTGATCATCACTGGGAAACAAATCCATCTGTCCATGCAGGCTAGGTCGTCGAAACGAACGGGTGTTGAGTGGTCGCACGTCGCGGTTCAAGCCATATTTACGTGTAAAGACGTCAAACATCTGGCGAATCTGATCCACGATGTTGCCTTGCCCGCGCCGCCGGGTTTCGCGCTTGGCGTCGTACAATTTTCCGCCGCGCGCGCCGCGGATCAGGGATTCCACGTGCTCCGCGCGTTTGGGATGGACATTGCGTTGAAGCCAGTCCAGGAACAAATCTTTGATTTGATACGGAAGCCGAAGCAACACCCACGCCACACGTTTGGCGCCGGCGTCGGCGATGGCTTCAAGCAGCGCGGGCAGTTCCTGATTGGTCAATCCCGGAATAATCGGTGCAATGTTGACTGAAACCGGCACACCGGCGCGAGCCAGTTCTCGAATGACCGCCAGGCGCCGCGCCGGCGCCGCTGCGCGCGGTTCGAGGTTTTGTGCAAGTTGGCTGTCCAGTGTGACCAGCGTGACGGTGACACGGCCGGCGTTTACCTCGCCCAGTTTGGACCACAGATCCAAATCGCGTAAGACCAAAGAACTCTTGGTCATGGTGGTCACCGCCTGTTGCGCCTCAGCCATCACTTCAAGACAGCCTCGCGCCAGTTCCAGTTCTTTCTCAAGCGGCTGATACACATCCGTGCTGGCGGACATAACAATCGGCTCACCTTTCCATCGCGGTGACGCCAGTTCACGACGGAGCAGCGCAGGCGCATCGTGTTTCGCCACAATTTTCGTTTCAAAGTCCAGGCCGCAGGAAAAGCCGAGATACTCGTGATACGGCCGCGCAAAACAATAAATGCATCCGTGCTCACAGCCACGGTAGGGATTCACGGTCCAATCAAACGGGACATCTGATGTTCGACTGACGCGGTTAATGATGTGCTGTGTTTTGTCCGGAAAGACCTGCACGGGAATACGCACCGGCTGATCGGGGGCTTCGCCTTCCTGCTGCCGTTGCGCCCGCTGTTCGTCCAGCGCTTCGCCGAGCACGTGCACGCGCTGCCGCTCGAACCGATTGCCGGGATTCAGCCCCGCCCCGCGCCGCCGCGCGGATCCCTGAGGCAAGGCGTCGCGATATTCGTATGGGTTTTGTTCCATATAAAAACAATAACCGAACAAATATTCTGAGTCAACACCAAAATGTCGGCATGACAAAACCGCGCTCATCACTCAAACGCGATCGGGTGTTTGCGGTTGATCAATAGCGAAATGTTCGCTCTACCCTTACGCCACCGAACGATTCCGACCGCGACCCTGCGGCCACAGCGTCATACGCGGCAGGAACATCCGACTTACCAGCATCAACACGCCCAGCGCAATGGTCAGCACCGGCACTTCGATGTGGGCGTCGATGACACCGGTCTGTCGCAGCAAGCCGGTACAAGCGGCGCAGAGCAGCCAGGGGCCGACGACGGCGGTGAAGCGGTCGATTCCGGCGGCGGCGATCAGCAACAGGCCGGAGCCGGCGAGGGTGACCGTCCAGAGCCAGTTAACCGGCGTCAGAACATGCAGGACATTCATCAGCCAACCGAAGCCGACGGCGATGATGATCAAAGGCAGGACAAATTGCCGCGCGTGTGTATTCATGGTGGTCTCCGGAAATTCGTTTGAAAGGACGGGAATTGTATCCTTGTGGCGGCGGGCGGTCAGGGTGCGCAGAAAAAAACCACGCCTGCCTGCTGTCAAACGCGATGCGGATTGTCCTGATAACGAAGGCACGGCGATCTGTGACCGCCCGCCAGACGGAAAGCGCGCTGATCTTGTTTACGCACCGACGGTCGCAAGACCCAAGGTGGTGCCGGGGGCGGGAAGTTCGCTGGCGCCGGTGAGGTATTGATCGATCGCGCGGGCGGCGCCGCGGCCTTCGTTGATGGCCCAGACGAC
>JANQKH010000626.1 GCA_028281215.1 Phycisphaeraceae bacterium
TGGTGATCTTGTTCGTGACCTTCTTGCTCTTGGTCACCGTGCGCTTCGACGAACTGGTCTTAGTCGGCGTCTTGGTCGTCTTCATCTTCAGTGGCGCGCCGGGACGTTCGCTCAGTCGCGCGATTGGAATGATCGGTTCTTCCTCTTCGATCTCCGGCAGCGCGATCCACACCACCATGATCGCAATCAACACCAACGCCGCGTGCAACACAATCGACACCGCCCAGGGCGCGATGTCCGTCATCACCGCCGCGACGTCGCTGTCTTCATCTTCCTCGTCCTCGAACTCGTCGATCGGCTCGCCCTGGGCCGGCTGCTTCTTCATGTTCGGCGGCGCGGCCTTGGGATTGCCGCCCGGACCGCCCGCGGGCTTGCCGGCAGGGTTCGGCGTCGGACGGGGACCGCGACCAGGCGGTGGAGGACCGGGCGGGCCCGACTGCGATGCAAATCCAAAAAACATAAACAGGCTCCTTAAGCTCTGCGAATTCCAGTCACAACATTCTATGAGACGCGGCGTGCCGCCGACAGGTTCCGGGCACTATTCCACCAGAACCCACTATTACAGCCGGATTTCGACGCCGTGTCCACCCGTATGGGTTCAACGACCCTGATCGAGCATCGTCCGATGGGGGCGGTGCCGATACCCCCATTTGTCCCGGCAAAGCTCGCGACGACACGCCGGGGCTCGCTGGAATCACGTCGCACCCGCCGGCACGGACTTGCCAATCCGGGCGCGCACAACCTTGGATGTCCGGACATAGGGGGTACCCTAATCTAGGTCCGAAAATCATCTCAAATCCTTTAATTTCAGCAGTTTGCATTGTTTTTGGCCCATGTCCGGCCGTGTCCGGACCATGTCCGTTTCATGTCCGGCCATGTCCGCCGGACACGATTTGGCGACCCCGGCGCGCACAAACGTGACCACCACCTCACAAATCAAAGAATCGACCAAACGGACCGGCGGCCAGTGCCTGCAAGATGCTGATGTTGTGTTAGATGGACGCAACAAGCCCATCACCTCGATAGGTCTCTGACTGACATGCCCTCACGAAGGGCGGAAACACCACATTATACCAGAAACCCCAACAAAATACGAGTATGCGTTCGTCTGGCTCTTGCAGCCGAAGGTGCTGGTTACTTCAAGCCGGATCCTCCTTCACACTGGCACTATGCGCTTAAGCCAATTCCCCCACTTTCAACTCGTCTTTGCGGGGATTATGCCCCAGTGTCGAGGAGGCGATGCTGCCTTGCATGGCGTGAGGTGCGATTGTCCGGTCGGCATGGGGTGTGCCTTTGTCTCGGCGTCACCCACAACCGCCAAACTCATGGAGGCGCCATGACACGCACAACGGACCATCGTGACGACCAACCTTCTTTCTTTGAACCCCTTGAAAGCCGGGTGCTGTTGAGTGCCGATGGGTTGACCACCCCGTCGGTCGAGCCGAGCAAGCCGTCGGCCGGCGATAGTCCCGTCCTTGAATTCACCAACGCCGAGCCGATGACCATGGCTTCGGGTGACGAGAATGCGGCTTCCAAGAAATGGCTTGCCTCCAACTTTCGTTTTGAGTTGGGTGGCCTGCCCGACAACCACGTGACGAAGATCGATGAACTGACGGTCAAGCAGGAGGTGAAAGAAACCGCCGCGGCGGACCGCTCGTACGCCGCCGGCCGATTCGCACTGTTTGTCGATGGTGAAGCAATGGGCTTTCTGACGGAAGGGATCGTTGCCGTGGACGATTTGCTTAACGCGGACGCGCCACAACCTGTGGACGCCGCGTCGGGCCAATTCTTTGAAGCGTTGATTGTTGAATCGACGTGGCCTACGGCTGATGCGAAGGAATGATGTTGGTCGTCGGATGTGAGACGATGGCGTTCGGTGTTTGGGATTCGATGACGCTCGAACACTTCAGGTTCGTCAACGGAGCAGACGGTTCTAATTCTCGCGACTCGTTGGGGCTTGGTTTTGAAGGCACGCCGTTGATTCAAGGCTGCCTTCCTTTTTGATCGTTTGGCCCTGATCAGGGGTTGTTCTCCTAGGTTGTTGCAGAGTGCGGTGCGCGCCGCACGGCGTTCGATCAGTAGATCAAACAATGCGACAGTTGTATTATTCTATTAATCGCAATGTGAAGGAACAGATCTGCTTGGATTCACATGGACATCGATCAACAAATTGAAGCTGAAATAGAATCGCAACTGGGAGACGATGTTCTTTTTTTCGCGTGGTTGGCCCAACTTGTCCGCTTGCAGATTCCATTGCTCGCCGAGGAAGACTGCATCGATATGGTGGTCAAATTAGTGACCGAAATGCACGGTAGCGGGACGATTGTGGTTGGCTCAGCGCAAGAAACCGATGGTGTCGTTCTGATTGATCCTTGGCCCGAATCGAAACGCGATTTGAGCGAGAGAATCAGAAACGCCATTGCGGGATCTGACCATCGAGATCGAGATTTTTGTTTTTGGATTCAATCGACGAAGCACTTTACCGGATAGTGTATGTCGGCAGCACACTTTGCAAAGCCAAGGTGTGAGACGCCGCCTCAGTCTCCCGACCATTTCACTTGTTTTGTACCCCGCGCCGAAACGGTTTCACAATCAAGGGCCAAAGGCAGGCGATGATGCCGGTCAGTTCGGCGCCGAGCAGGAAGAGGTCGAAGACGAAGTTGTCATCGGAGACGAAGATGCCGTCGCGGAGGTAAGGTGAGGTGTCGTTGCCGACGTAGATGACTTCGATCTCGTCGCCTTTGCGGAGTTTGGACCAGGATTCGTATTGGAGGTTGAGTCGGTGGTCGCCGATTTGTGAGGCGGGTTGGTTGTCGAAGGCGATCCAATAGGCGTCGGAGCGGGTGCCGACGGTGGTGGTTTTGTCGGTGATGGTTTTCTTGACGACCTTGCCGCCGTCGATCCAGCCTTTGATGACGGCCATTTTGTGGAGTTTATTGCCGGTCACGTAGAGCAGCGCGAGGCAAACGATCAGGCCGATGATTCTTCCCGGTGTCATGGTGAGCCTTTCAACACGGCGCGTTTAGGTTCTGGATGAGTGCGTGTGGTGAGTGTTGCCTCCACGGTTATGGTCATTTTGAACACACGTGGTTGTTTGAGCAATCGATGCCTCATGCACCGGTCGGCAATCACTCATACCGCTCGATCATCGATTCCAGATGCGCCGCGATCTTGGCGGTCCATTGTTTCCAGGTTGGCGTGCCGGTTGCCAGGATCGTCAGGTCGATGCTCAGTTCATCCAACTCGTCCAGGTCGGCGAGGCCTTGCTCGGATTGATGGATGCGTGGGCGCAGTTGTTCGACCTTGCGGATCAACGGCAGCAGTTCGCGTTCGCAGCCGAAGTGGGTCCAGTGGTCGCGGCGAATTCGCCGATCCAACCAGTTCGCCGGCGCGAAAAAGATGTTCGCCCATTCGCCGAGGTGCTCGTATTCCACCTCGCGCGGTGATTCGTGCCAGAGCAGGGGCCGGTTGATGTATCGTTGATTGTATTCGTCTTCGGCTTCGACTCCGGCGCCACTGTGGATGGCACGCTTGAAGGTCTGTTCGGTGGCGTAATAATCCACCTGCTGCCATCGGCCCCATTGTTGAAGCGGGCCGTTGTCGCCAGCACGCACAAACCACACATACGAACCGGCGTACAACACCAGCAGCAACAAGAACACACCGCGCAATCGTCGCACCCAGACGTAGCGCGGTCGGCGACGAAATGTCCGCTTGTTCGATACATCAAACCCTCGGCCGCACTCGGGACATTGCGCCCGACTCACATCGCTCAACGGGTAGTCACACTTGCGGCAGAACATGTCGCCCGGTGGTTTCGTCATGGCGCCACCCATCATATCTCCAAGTGGTCACATCGAGAGGTGCAATCCATGCACAGCGCGGGGCGGCGGTGATCTAATGCGCCGGTTGGCTTGTCCATGCTTGAACGGGTTTGTTTCATACCGGAGAGCACGATGCGACACACTTCCCGCGTTGCCGGTCCGGCTCTGTTGGTTTTCATGATGATTCTGATGATGTTCCCGACGTTGTTGGCGGCGGAACAGTCGGCGTCGGCGGGTGCGGCCAGTTCAGGGGATGTGCGGGATGCGGTGCGGCCTTGGTTGAACCGTGCCGCCAAGGCGGTGACGTGGACGAAGCAGTCCTTTCATACCGAACTGTACGCGTTGATCAGCGTGGCGCACGCGCAGATGGGCGATCAGCGTGAAGCGCAGCGATGGCGCGGCTTGGCGGACGATGCGTTTGGACACGTGAGCAAATACGATCCCTGGCGTGCCGAACGGGCGATGTTTCGCGCGTATGCGTGGGCGGGAAAAGATGACGCGGCCCTTTCACTCGCGCTGCGCGATTGCGACGATGTCGAAACGCCGGACCTGCTGATTGAACTCGCCGAGATTCAACATGAACGAGGCGACCGTTGGCGGGCGGCGCAGACCTACGCATGGATCGAGATGCGGCTCGACCATCAGGAACTGGAAGACAATCACGACCGTAATGTGTCGCTTTCCGTGCTGGCGTCGAGCTACGCGCGGACGGGGCAGTGGGATTGCGTTCGGACGACGTTGCAACGACGGGAAACGAAGGTCGGCGCCCTGCAATTCGCGCAAGCGTGCGCGACCGCGCGGGAACGGATACGGCAGAACAAACTGGATGCGCAAACGATACGTGACGAGATTCGCGCCTTGCACAAGGACGTGCACTATGGCTGTGGGGAATTGATTCGTCGCGCAGCCGCGCAGTTCGCCATCGTGCACGCGGCGGCGGGTGACGTGGCTGCGTGCGAACGATGGCTCCAGGCGGTGCGATATTCCCCGCGACGGGCGGCGGTGCTCGCGCATCTGGCGGCCGCACACCAACGCGCCGGTCGGCGCGACGACGCCTGCCGCGCCGTCGACCGCGCTTTGCGCGCCATCGATCCGGCCAGGGACGGACCGCCGCAAGATTCGAGCATTGAAATCGATCAGGCATTGGCGTTGGCGACGGTGGCGGACATCGTCATCCGTGAAGCGCCGGCACACGCGTTACACGAAAGGGTGTACCGCCATGCCGACACGCATCTCAAACGCGCGTGGGTCGCCGCGCAGATCGGGCAATCGATCGCACGGCGGCGTGGGTTGCCGATGCGCTCACAAATCAAATCGAAGCGTTCAAGGCAATCCGGCATCGCGCTATCGGACCATTAAGCGGCCTGTCGTTTCAACCGATACAACCAGTGAAATCCGTCCAGACGGACTCGCGCGGCAGGCTGGTTGTATGCTCTTTAACTCGCTCACTTTCCTTGTATTTTTCGCGATCGTCATGATCGTGCATGCGCTGCCGCTGCGCTGGCACTGGCGGAAGTTCAACCTGCTGATCTTCAGTTATCTGTTTTACATGGCGTGGAACCCCCCGTTCGTGATCCTGCTTTGGATCTCCACGGTCGTCGACTGGTTCCTCGGCAAAGCGATCGCGCAGACGGATAGCGTCGCGAAGAAACGATGGTTGCTCGTCGGCAGTTTGCTGGTGAACCTCGGCATGTTGTCGTTTTTCAAGTACGGCGAATTTCTTGTGAAAAGTTTCGCGGGCATGATGGCGCAGGTCGGGGTGGACTACGTGCCGCCGGAGATGGATATCGTGCTGCCGGTGGGCATTTCGTTTTACACGTTTCAGACGCTCAGTTACACGCTGGACATTTACCGCGGCAAGATGAAGCCTTGGAACTCGTTTCTTGACTACGCGATGTACGTGACGTTCTTCCCGCAACTCGTGGCGGGGCCGATCGTGCGTGCAGTGGATTTTCTCGATCAATGCGCTACACCCCGCCGCGCGAGCAGCGCGCAACTCTCCTGGGGGTTGACCCTGCTGGCGATCGGATTGTTCGAGAAAGTGGTGATCGCAGACGGCCTGCTCGCGCCGATCTCGGAGAAGCTATACGACGCATCCGGCGGGCCGCAATTCCTCGACGCCTGGTTGGGCACGTTCGCGTTTGCCGGGCAGATTTTCTGTGACTTCGCCGGCTACTCCACCTGCGCGATCGGCGTGGCGATGTGCCTCGGCTTCGGCATCATGGACAACTTCCGGTTTCCATACGCGGCCGTCGGGTTCAGTGACTTCTGGCGTCGCTGGCACATCTCGCTTTCAAGCTGGCTGCGCGATTACCTCTACATCCCGCTCGGCGGCAACAAACACGTGTCCCGATTCGTCTTCGTGCATCCACTGTTGTTGGGCGTGTGTGTCGGTGGATTGTTCATCGGCAACGTGTGGATCAGCGTCGGCGCGGGTGGGCTGTACCTGCTGTTTCTGATCTTGCATCGTGGGGTGCTCAACAACCTCATGCTGACCATGGTGATCGGCGGGTTGTGGCACGGTGCGGCGTGGACGTTTGTCGTGTGGGGCGCGTTGCATGGGTTCTACCTGCTCGCCGAACGCGTGATCAAACGTATCGTGCCGGCGAGCCCGCTCTGGTCGAAGCCGCCGGTGCAGTTGCTGCTGGCGATCGGAACGTTTCTGGCGATCTGTGTGACGTGGGTGTTTTTCCGCGCCAAGTCGTTTGACAGCGCGTTCGGCATCGTGGGCAGCATGCTCGGCCGCGTGCCGGATGGACAGCGTTCCCTGCTGACGCCCACGGATATGATCATTGCGGGATACGTGACGGTCGGTTTGCTGACCGTGCATTGGCTGATGCGCAAGACGACGCTTGAAGATGTGGCGAACCGGACGCCGTGGTGGCTTCGCGCCACGCTGGTCGCCGTGATGATCACGCTTACTGTCATGATGCCTGGAGAGGACCGTGCCTTCATCTATTTCCAGTTCTAATGACCGTCTCCCCGCCGGGCCGCATGGTCGCATGTGGATCATCACGATCGTCGTGTTGTTGCTGTTGCTCGTCGGCGTCGAATGGCTGTGGCGATCGGCTGGCCATGAACCGTCCGTCGTCGACGACAAAAACCTCTGGAGCCAGCATCGCGATGATGCGAACAAGCCGAAGCGATTGGTGTTGCTCGGCCTGTCCCGCATGCAGCTTGGCTTCGCCACCGATGTGTTCCGCGAGCGATACCCGGACTGGCGCGTCGCCTCGCTGATCGTCGAAGGCCGACCGCCGGCGATGACGCTGAAACATTTGGCTGAGGACGAAGATTTCCGCGGCGTCGTCCTGGTCTCGCTCAACCGCGCCGCGATGTTCAAGTCCGACAGCGAAGGCACGGTCGATAACTATGGCTGGTTCGGCCAACAATCCTATGTTGATTACTACGAAAAGGATTGGCGCGCCGACAAGGCCGTGATCCGACGCTTGGCGACCGCGATCCAACAACGCGCCACCATCGTCCATCCCAAACTATCGGTGCGCGCCCTGGTCACGGCGGGCATCGAAAACAAACCGATTCGGCCGTGGTACGTGCAGACGATGCCCGACCGATCACGCAAAGCCCATTACAGCAAGTCAGACATGAACGCCCGCCGCGCGTTCATGCACAACATCATCTACGAAGAACGAAATTCGGTCTTCCCCGATCCGGAACCATGGTTGGAAGACGCCAAAGAACTGGCCGTCTGGGCGCGGCAAATCGAAGCGCGCGGCGGTAAGGTCTTCTTCGTGCACATGCCCGATCAACCCTACGGTTACATGCAGCGCGATCCCAATCAAAAGAAAAATTACTGGGACCGTTTCGCCGCGCTGGAAGGCGTGCATGCCGTGCACTTCCTCGACGAGCCCGGCCTGCGCTACCGAGACGTCGACAAGCAGATTCCGTTTGATTGCCCCGACTACACGCACCTCGATTATGCCGACGCCGTCATCTTCACCGGCCGCCTGCTGGACGTTCTACAACAGCGCGGGTTTTTGCCGTGAGGGAATAGGCGCTATTTGACAATTTGTTTCCATCTGGTGGGACAGACGTTGCCAAATAGCGATTAATGAATCTCCGGATCCGGCGTTTCCTCGCCGGCATGGAGAAAATCGAAGTCGCAACCTTCGTGCGCTTGCGTGATGTGCTCCAAATAGAGTTGCCCGTAGCCACGTTGATAGTGTGGTTGCGGCGGAATCCAAGCGGCTTGCCGCTTAGCTAGTTCTTCTTCGCTGACGTGCAACATCAGTTTGCGATTCGGAGCGTCAAGTTCAATAACATCGCCATCCTGCACGAGGGCAATCGGCCCGCCGACGGCACTTTCCGGACTGACATGGAGCACACACGTGCCGTAACTCGTGCCGGACATGCGGGCATCGCTGATACGCAGCATGTCGCGAACGCCTTGCTCGAGTAATCGCTTGGGTAACGGCAACATTCCCCACTCCGGCATACCCGGCGCACCGAGTGGCCCGGCACTTTGCAGGACGAGCACGGTGTCGGCAGTGATATCGACCGAGGTGTCGTCCAACTTCGAATTCATGTCGTTGTAGTCTTTGAAGACGAGTGCCGGGCCTTTGTGTTGCAATAATGGTTTGCTGGCGGCGGTGACCTTAAGGACGGCGCCTTGTGGCGCGAGGTTGCCGTGCAACACGAACGTGCCCCCTTGTTCGCTCAGGGGATTGTTGCGCGGGTGGATGACATCGGTGTTGTGGATGTTGCTTTCATCTTCACTGGTAATGTTGTCGCCGAGTGTTTTGCCGTTGACAGTGATACAGTCGGTATGCAACCGGTCGCGAATCTGGCCGAGCAGGGCGGGTAGGCCGCCGGCGAAGTGAAAGTCTTCCATCAGGTACTTGCCGGACGGTCGTATGTTTCCGAGCCAGGGGGTTTGGCGCGACAGTTCATCAAAACGTGACAGGTCGAGTTTCACTTTCGCGCGGCCGGCCATTGCAATGAGGTGCACGATGGCATTGGTTGAACCGCCGATCGCCATATCACAGGTGATCGCATTGTCGAACGCCTGCTCGGTCAGCATGTCGCTCGGCTTGAGGTCTTCCCAGACCATTTCAACGGCACGCCGACCTGTGTCGCTGGCGAGCCGCGCATGCGCTGAATCCATCGCGGGAATGCTCGACGCCCCCGGAAGCATCAACCCCAGAGCTTCGGTGATGCACGCCATGGTCGCGGCGGTACCCATCGTCATGCACACACCGGGTGACCGCGCGATGCCGCCTTCGATTTCGCACCACGCCTCTTCGCACAGGTTGCCCGCACGGCGTTCGTCCCAGTACTTCCATGTATCGCTGCCACTTCCGAGCACTTCGCCTCGCCAGTTGCCTTTGAGCATCGGACCGGCAGGGAAGAAGATCGCTGGGATGTTCATCGTTGTCGCGCCCATGATCATCGCGGGTACGGTTTTGTCGCAGCCGCCCATGAGTACGACGCCGTCGATGGGATGCGACCGCAACACTTCTTCCACTTCCATCGCCAGCAGGTTGCGATAGAGCATCGTCGTCGGCTTCATGAACATTTCCGAGAGCGACGTGACGGGCACTTCAACCGGAAAGCCCCCCGCCTGCCAGACACCTCGCTTGATCTCATCCGCGCGTTGTCGCAGGTGTGTGTGACATTGGTTGAGGTCGGACCATGTGTTGAGCAGTGCGATGACCGGTTTGCCCTTGTAGTCGGCGTCGGTGTACCCCATTTGCTTGATTCGGCTGCGATGTCCGAAGGAGCGGACATCGTCGGGTGCGAACCAGCGCGCGGAGCGGAGTTGGTCGGGAGACTTGGCGTGTGCGGGCATGGAGGGAGATGGTATCGGATGGCACTGGATCGCGGCGGCGTGAGGCTCTTTGAACTAACCGCCATAGTTTTGCGGGTAAGCCTTTCTTCCCAAAACAGCATGCCCGCGGACTGCCTTTTTTGCCTTGCTTTGAATTTCAGGCGTGATTTGCGTGTCGCGCAAATCAAACACACTCAACCAGAGACCGCTGGCAAGCAGCGGTTTCACGCCCTCGTTGTCGATCGGATTGCGTCTCAAATCCAGTCGCCTCAGTTTTCGCAACTCGCCGATGTTGTCAGGAAGCGCTTTCAATTCCGTGGCGTAGAGACAAAGGCTTTTCAGCATGGGAAGTTTCGTGACGGCATCGGGAAGCGTCGAAAACGCATTCCATCCGAGGTTCAATTCCTGCAAACGGGCGAGTTTGCTCATCTCGGTTGGCAACGTTGTGAGTTGATTGCGGGCGAGCGTGAGTTGTTCCAGGTTGGTCAGATTCCCAAATTCGCGCGGCAGGGTCGTGAGCGAATTCTGGGCCAGATTGAATGTCGTCAGTTTGGTAAGACTCCCAATCTCCACCGGCAGCGACTTCAGTTGATTCTGCCAGGCGTTCAGGTACTCAAGCTTTTTCAGGTTCCCCAATTCTGCCGGCAACGAGGTCAGTTTGTTTTCACTGATGTCCAGATACCGAAGTTCCTGAAGGTTGCCGAGACCAGTGGGAAGTTCCTTCAATCCACAGCGTTGAAGATTCAACCATTCCAGTCGCTTCAACGTCTTGAGCGCGGGAGAAAGCTTCGCAATGGATTCGCACGAAGCGAGATTCAACACGCGAAGATTTGTCAGCTTTCCAAAAGTGTCGTCGTCAAAGCCGGTACTCAGCTCAATCAGCGAACTGTTGCCTGACAGATTGAGTTCCCGAAGATTGGTAAGTTGCTCGAATCCGATTGGGAGCCAGGTCAGCCCCGTGTTGGAAAGGTCGAGGGTTTGGAGACCCTTGAGATGGACAAAATTGTCCGGCAAGGATTGGAGTGGATTGTTGGCAAGGTCCAAATGGCGCAAACGCTTGAGATAGATCCAGTTGTACCCGCCCAATTTGCCCAGTTTGTTGTGATGGCAGACCCAGCGTTCGAGCTTTCGAAGATTCAGTATCTCCATGGGAACGCTGGTCAGTCTGTTTCGGCCGACGTTT
>JANQKH010000632.1 GCA_028281215.1 Phycisphaeraceae bacterium
CGTCTTTCTTCGGTAGTCCCAAATGCTCTTTCGGCGTGACGTAGCACAACATGCTTGCTCCGTGATACGCAATCGCCGTCGCACCGATGCAACTGGTGATGTGGTCGTACCCGGGGAAAATGTCGGTGACCAGCGGGCCGAGCACGTAAAACGGCGCGCCGTGGCAGAGTTGGCGTTGGAGCTTGGCGTTGTATTCAATCTGATCGAACGGCACGTGTCCGGGGCCTTCGATCATCACCTGCACGCCGCGCCGCCAGGCGCGTTCGGTGAGCTTGCCCAATTCTTCGAGTTCAGCCAGTTGAATATTGTCGGTCGCATCGGCCAGACCGCCGGGCCGACAGCCGTCGCCGATGGAAAACGTGACGTCGTATTGTCGCATCACATCGCAGATTTTTTCCCACGCGGTGTTCATGGGATTTTCTGCGTTGTGATGCAGCATCCATTTGGCAAGCAGACTGCCGCCGCGCGAGACGAGGCCGATCAGGCGATTTTTTGCGTACTTGAGGTGTTCGTACAACACGCCGGCGTGGATGGTGAAGTAATCGACACCTTGTTTGGCTTGATGTTCGACGGTTGCGAGGATGGTCGCTTCGTCGAGGTCTTCGATTTTTTTGTCAATGATCATCGAGTAAATCGGCACCGTGCCGATGGGTGTGGTGCTGTTGCGAATGATCGCGTCGCGCGTCGCGTCGAGGTCGCCACCGGTGGAAAGGTCCATGACGGTGTCCGCGCCCCAACGCTCAGCCCAGCGCAGCTTCTCAACCTCTTCATCGGTTGACGACGAAACCGGCGAGGCGCCCATGTTCGCGTTCACCTTTGTCTTGCTCGCCCGGCCGATGCACATCGGATCAAGCTGGTAACTCAGGTGTACGGTGTTGGCGGGTATGACCATCCGACCAGCGGCGACTTCATCGCGCACCTGGTGGGGTGTCAGGTGCGGTTCACGCTCCGCAACGCGTCGCATCTGCTCCGTGATTTGACCAAGTCGTGCGAATTCAAGTTGCGTGATTGGTTGAAAGCCTGCGCGCGAGACGGCGCGAATGGGATGATCGCCCTGATTGTGACCGAGGCAGCCTTGCTCCAGCGTGTCGACCGTTTCGATCGCCCAGCCCTCGGGCAAGAAGTCCCATGCGGTCCTGTCCGACGGTTGCGGCATGCCCGGCGTGTCGGGGGAACTGAACGCCCAAGGCGTGCCGACGCGCGGCGGATTGGCGAAACTACCAGGTGTGGTGACGTTTGAATCTGCTCCGGGATTGGCGCCCAAAGGCGGTAGTGTCCAGTTCTGTGCCGGGTTCTGGCCGGTGGCGGTGGTCTGATCGTTGGGTTGAATCATCACGAATCCTTTCCTGATTCGTTCAGCGTGCGCAAACGTCAACGACTCCATCGTATCGGGCTTGGAGTGAAGTCACAGCGATCGGTTGAAGGGGAGATCGGTGCTGCGCGAACGTGCTGAGCATAAAGGTGTGCCCGCTTTCCTACGCCGGTGCAAGCCGGATCAGGTTCCAGGGTGTTTCTCAGCCTGTCGAGCCGGTCCCGACGGGCACCCCTAGCGAACGATTTGAAGTATAGGTTGTCATCAATCGGATGCAACCGGTTTCAGACGGCACGTATCAATCCGTGCGCGTCAGACGCATCACGCCCTCGGCGTCACCTCCAGCCATCTGGATTGAATCGGTGAACCAGTTGCCGCGGCCGTCGAAACGGAATCTAACCGGATTCGCCTTTTCATCGACGTTCAAGCCCGCATCCTTCATGGTCTTGGCGGTGATGAACATGCGCGGCACGTCATCCTTGATGACCTCGGCTTCCATCTTGCCGATCTTCACGGTATTGCCCTGCACGGTCACCAGCATCGTGCCCATGTCATAAAGCTGAAAGTTCGTACCTTCGGTCACGTTGAGTGACGCTTTGTATTGCCCGGAAAAAGTTTTGAGTGCTTTGTAAAACGCCGCGCTTTCGGCGGCGGGGTCAGTCTTTGCTTCGGCGCCCGTTTTTTCGCCGAGTTGCGTTTTGGCGCTTTCCCACACCTGAAGCAACTCGCCGATGCCTTCCTTGCCCTTGAACTGCGGCATGAGTTTGCGCGCGTCGTCGTCCGTGCCCTGATATCCGTTGACCAAAGCCGCCAGCGCGCCCAAAGCCAGTTCGTCGTCTTTGCCGATGATCAGTTCGAGAAATCGCTTCTCATCGGCGAACACATTGATCCACGCCGACGGATGAGGCACATTGCCGGACTTGATTTCTTGGCCGAACCATTTGGTGACTTCGCTGCTTGCCGCAGTGCTGCGCAGAAGATTGACCACCAGCGGGGTCTTACGGGTCTTGATCTGGTACAACCGCTGGGCGAATGTGTATCGATCGCCGATGGTCGACATGCGGGCGATCACGCTGTCGATGGCGATGTCGGCTGACAGAAGCCGACGGGCGGCCTGGTCGGCGGCCTGATCGTCACCGGTGAGCACAATCTGTGCGAGGGCGTCGCCGACACCATCGGCTTTGTGACGACTGAGGAACGCCACTGCCTGGTCCGGTGTGTCATCGAGAAGCAGCGCTGACTGGGCGATTGCGTCAGGCCACTGCACGTTTGCGCCGCCGTCCGCCATTTTGAAATTCACCATGCTCTTCCACGCTTTATCGCGCACCTGCGATTCGACGTGGTTCAAAAAGACGTACAGATTGTGTGACTTATCCTCGACCGTGATGGGTGAGTTGATCCGCCGAGTACTGAGTTGGCTTAAGGTGGTGTCCGCGAGCGTGGGATTGTTCGGATCGAGCAGCAGATCGTTCAGCCAGGTGCCTGCTAATTTATTTTCAGCGGCGGCCTCCATCACCGCGATGATAGCGGGCGTCAACCGGGAACTCGGCACGTCCGCGAATTTCATGTCC
>JANQKH010000641.1 GCA_028281215.1 Phycisphaeraceae bacterium
GCCGTTGACGTACATCTCGTGCCGGAGACCCGCTTCCCACACCCCAACCAGGTGATTCCACTCCCCTTGCAGGTAGGTGTTGTCCGCCGACTTGA
This sequence comes from Phycisphaeraceae bacterium, assembly GCA_028281215.1. GTDB lineage: Bacteria > Planctomycetota > Phycisphaerae > Phycisphaerales > Phycisphaeraceae > JANQKH01. The sequence goes on from JANQKH010000641.1 coordinate 96, forward strand.
TCGACGTGTTCACCACACGGAAATCAAAGTTGTCCGTGCCTGCGCCGGGCGTATTAAAACCCGTCAGATTTGAGTTACCCGGACCTCGGTGTTCGAACAATCCTTCGTTGTTGTTGTTCGCGCCGTCGGACCGAACCCAAATCGACATGGTCAAGGCAGTCGCTCCGTTGACTTCGGAATTCAAATCCGCCGACTGCGGGCCTGAAACAACCGCCTGATCATTGCCGCCGTCAAACTGCAACGCATTGCCGATCTGACCCGCAACCCAATCGTTGTTGGGATTCATGTTGGTCAGTGCCGCAATATTGCCGCGAATGGCTTCGCCCGCATGTTGCGTACCGGCGACTTGATCCATCGCCCAGTGTCCCACAAGATTGTCCTGAATCGAACCGGCGACCGGCGCCACGAATGTCAGAGCCTGGGACGCATCCGCCTGCTGCAAACCGTTCGCGTAAATTTGGGCAACCTCATTCGACGTCAATGCACCGGACCATACCGATACGTCGTCGATCTTTCCGTCAAAATCACGGCTGTCACCACAGCAATTGTCGAAACCGATGAACCACGGACCGTTTGAAGCACCGGCAATGGTTGCTCCAAGCCCTCCGTCGCCTGCAACGGAAGTTGTATTGGTCTGTGCGCCGTTGATGTATTGGGTGTGTGTCTTGGTGTTCGCATCGTAGGTCAAAACAACGTGGTGCCATCCGTTGGCGTTCGAGAGTGAACCACCGGGCGAGTCAATACCCGGACCATCCACGCGCGAGTCAAGGTGTTCGCCTCCGCTGTCTTCGATGGCGATTCCCCAACTGTTGTTCGACTGGTTGTTGAAATCGCGCGTCATGAAGATTCCGTTGTAGCCGCTGTTGGTTTGATCATCCGGATCAACCCAGGCGGAAATCGACACACCATCAGCGCCGTTTAATTGATTGATGCTGTTGATCTGAAAGTAGTTGTCCGCGCCGTTTCCCCCCGCGTCGGACAGATCGGCTGACATCCCGAGTATGCCGCCGGTGCGAATCAGATTGGTGCTCGCGCCGTTCTGCCAGGCGCCATTGTTGCCGCTGACATCGTCGACAGCCGCATTGCTTCCAGCCGATTCATCGAGCCGGTAGTGACTGACCAGCGTTGCCGCCGACGCGCCTTGCGCCAAAAGAACCAGAACCAACAGATGGCCCGCGATTGTTCCCATCACTTTCATAACCATGCTCCATATGAATGCGGTTTGATATCAACGGCGCCACAGGTATGGTGACACCGAATCACCATCTAAAGATAAGCCAGACCACAATTACCGCAATGACAGATTGCGTCAATTAAATTAACATTTCACGTCAAATCTCGTCTGGCCGACATTTATAAACGCATTGGATACAAGGAAATGTAAATTCCGGCATGGTCGCGAAGCTGGAATGATCAATAACGGGATCGATTGCGCACCTGGCCGGGCGTCAGGTTCAATCGCGACCGAAAAAGCCGGCTCATACTCTCCACGTAGTTGAACCCGCAGCGTTCCGCGATGGTGATATGGGGCAGATCAGAATCGCGCAGCATCTCGGTGGCCCGCTCAATTTTTACCCGGACAATCTCCTCATGTGGCGTCCGCCCAAGGGCCGACTTCATCCGGCGTTCCAGTACCGAACGCGACGCGCCAACATGATCGAGCACATCATCGACCTGGATGCCGTCACATGCACGTTCCCTGATGAACGTGACGGCGGCAATCACAACGGCGTCAGAAACGGCTAGCGTTTTCGTGGATTCGCGTTCGACGATATGGGTCGGAGCGACAAGATGCGGTGCTTCGGGCGCCGGCTCTCCATCAATCATGCGATTCAGCATCGCAGCCGCTTCAAAACCGATTCGCTCCGCATCCACACGAACACTACTTAACTGTGGCTGACACATCATGCAATACGGCAATTCATCATCCACACCTAAAACAGCCACCTCTTCTGGAACGCTTAACCCCGTCAAAGCACACGCATCGATCAACATCCGACCGCGGACATCATTGTGAGCAAGAATACCCACCGGTTTGGGTAGTGCTTCAAGCCACTCGCCAAGCAGTCTCATATCTTTGTCATTGCCTGGCGTTCTTGATTTCGCCAAATACACATGTCCTTGCATCTGACGGCGATCCAGTTCTTCCTCGAAGCGTCGCCTGCGAATGTCGGAACCGCGCCGTTGCCATTCACAGAACGCCAGGTGTTTGAACTGGCGTTCGGCGAAATGGTCGATCGCCATGCGCGCAATCGCTGTCGCATCATTGGAAACATGGCCGGCTTCAGGGACATCGGGACAAGTGCGAAGGTTGACCAGCGGGATACCCCGTTCGAGCAGCGGCAAGAGGTCGCTGCGCTTGCTGTGGTCAACTATGGCGCCATCCACATCAAAAAATGTTGATCGGACCGGCCGCTCCTGCATCGCGATCGGATCACTCACCAATTTCCAGGGACGGTGAAGATGATAAAACCGCATGATGCCGAGAATCGCCCGCCGGTGATACCCGCGCAGCGACCCCACCAATACCGCCACCTTGGGCTTGGTTTCCCCACTTGAACTGGATCGCATCGCTACAGACATTGACCCTATTTTATAATCGCCAATGAAGTCTTGTGACCACTTCAAGCCGACCGATTAAAACAACGTCAACCAACCCTTCAGCTAAACATCCATCCAGCCTATTGGATGTGCGCTGAAGATCCGTGATCGATCCAAACAAAGAATCAGGCCGAATCACCACAATCTCCAATCGTTTATTCGTAAGGGTAATAGGGTGAAATGTCAGGCGGCGTATAGGGTTTCCAGAAGTGTTTGTCGTTGTACCAATGGAGGAAAAACAAGATCGCCACGGCAAGCACCGAGAAGCCGACAATCCCGATCAAAATCAAAGCGGCGCGCTTGCGAGTCGGTTTTTTCCGGAGTTCGGTGAATCGTCTGGAGCGTCGATCCTCTTGGATCGTCTGTTCGAGTTGGCCGTATTTGCCTTCAAATTGGCAACGTGCCGCAGACTTTGCAACACGCGTCACTTCGTTGGCTTCGTTAACTCGAAATACCCCGTGCTTATGAGTCGAGGTGATTCCAGTCGAGCGAAGGTACTCATTAAACTCGGCGGCGTCGGATCGCTCAACAAGGATGTATATGGGAACGTTCGCTGCCATTCTCATGCACAGATCAAGTTCCCACCTCAATCCATCTGTCGGGTTGAACAAGATGAGGACCATTTGCGATTCATGGACCATTCGCTCAACTACCATCTTCCAGTGCTCATCATCGACATAGAGACGGCAGGCGCCCAGTTGAGGGGCGGTCTCGCCAGGCTGGCCGATTGCGATGAACGGGCCCTGCTTTGACATGCGCAGTGCAAGTTTTTCTTCACGCGAAAAACTCCATCCCATCCTGTTGGAGAACATGACAGAGTCACGACCGAATGATCTCAAGTAGACAATCGGTGGTCGGTTGTCACGCGTCAGCGCCTGGATGGCACTAAGAGCGCCAAGTCGTTTCAAGAACCGCGCCTTCGGTGCAGCCAACAAGGCGACGACAATCCAAGCCACGCCGAGCAGCAATCCGACGATCCGGCTGAGGCAAAATGTGATAAATTGGGAAAGTATCGCCATCGCCGAAGCTGCGTTGACCCAATTCCGCCGCCGAGCCATTGCCAAGGCATCTTTCTTGGATTCCCGTACGAACCCTTGCTGCATGAGCGAGGTCAAGAAATCGGTCAACTCAGACTCATGGAGTGGCGATGAAACATCTTCACCAAGCAAGGTGAGATTCTCAAAGGGTTCGGCATGATCGGCCGCCAGATTCTGGAGCGCATCCAACGGATCAAGCGATCCCGTTGATTCTTCCGGTACGATCACGTCCGCCAGTTCGCCGTCATTGGTCCCACTCGCATCCGGCATCGAAGCCCTTTCGATCACGCACTACACGCTTCCGCCATCCTAGCAAGGTAACGTGCGAGGAGGCGCTGATGAATCCAAAGTGGCCATTTCGATGCAATGAATGCTCGCAGGTGCGCCCACCGCGCAACGAGCGACGGTAAGTTGGTGCGAAAGAAACCTCTCGTATGCGTTTTGGACTGCCCGCATTTGCCCGCCGGTTTTGCTGTTTATTCATACTCGCATTTTGTTTGGAATTCAGGTATTATGGGGTGTCCCGCGCATTGGTTGCGGGCATATCTTTGACCGGAGGTTTTTGTGTTGGATCGAGCGTGGAAAAATGGCGATAGCGCGAAGCACCATGGCGGTTTGATGACGATGTCGGTGTGCACAGATATCGTCAAATCATGTCCGCCGGACATGTCCGGACACGTTCCGGACATGATTCCGGACATCGGAACCGGCGTTTGGGGGCGAAAAATGGGGGCCGGACGTCCGGACATTTTGGGCGGACATGAGGTTAACCTGTTATTTAATCATGAGTTAACCCCAATTCCCTGGGGTCGAGGGTACCCCCTATGTCCGGACATGCATATTGGTGCGCGCCGAAATGCGCAGGACGGCGCGCGTGAGTCGGCGGATCTTCCGTCACCGGCATGTCATCGTGATGCTCGTTTCGGCGATGTAACCCCGTTCGGCCGATGGAACAATAATGAGAGGGTGGATCACTGCTCGTTCGAGGGAATGTCATGTTGACCGTCACCACACCATCCGGCTCGCGAGATTGCTCGGGCGTTTCCCGGCGGGACTTTGTCCGAGTCGGGGCGTTGGGCATGTCGGGGTTGACGTTGCCCGGCCTGCTTGCGGCCAAGGCGCGGGCAGGCAGTTCAGATACCGACTACGTGCGCGATAAGGCGGTCGTGCTGCTCTACCTGTCCGGCGGGGCGAGTCATATTGAAACATTTAATCCCAACATGGACGCGCCGGCGCCTTATCACAGTTTGACCGGCGAGGTGAAGACGACGCTGCCGGGCGTGACGTTTGGCGGCAACTTTCCGCGGCTTGCCAAACATGCGAAAAAGCTGGCGGTCGTGCGATCGTTCAAGCATCCAATCGGTGGACATGAACAGGCGCACGTGCACGTGCTCTCCGGCGGAACCGATCCGCGCGGCGACGGTTCGACCGGTTACTCGATGGGTTCGCTCTACGCGAAACTGCGCGGCACGAACCATGAGAAGACCGGCCTGCCGACGTACATGCTGCTCACGCATGAAGAGATCGACGGCCAGTATCGCAAAGAGTTCGGCCGAGTGATCAAGGGGTCGTGGCCGGGCTCGATGGGTCCGACGTATGCGCCGTTTCAACACACGGACGCGTCGCATCTGCCGGCCAAATACAACAAGTCGAAAAAGAGCAAAGGCAAGTCATCGAAGCAAGGCGGGTCGGTTTCGGCGGACATGCAACTGTCGATTCCGCAAAGCCGACTCGACAACCGCAAGGCGCTGTTGCGTTCGATCGATCGGATGAAAAGGCAACTCGACGCAAGCCAGATTGAAGCAACTTCGCAATACCAGCAGCAGGCGTTTGATCTGATTCTGGGCTCGGCGAGCGAAGCGTTTGACCTGACGCGCGAGTCAACATCGCTGGTCAAACAGTACGACACCAGTGACGTGATGATCGGCAAGAAAGTGTTCCGCAAGTCGAATCTGGGCAAACAGATGTTGCTGGCCCGTCGGCTGGTTGAATCGGGCGCGGGGTTTGTGACGGTGCACTCGGCCGGCTGGGACATGCACGCGGACGGCAACAATCCGGGCATGGTCAAAGGAATGAACATGCTGGGCACGACTCTGGACCGCGCGGTCAGCGCGTTTCTGGAGGACGTGGCGCAGCGGGGGTTGAGCGAGAAGATTCTGCTGGTGATCACCGGTGATTTCGGTCGCACGCCGAAGGTGAACAAGAACGGCGGTCGTGATCACTGGGCAAACCTGGGCACGTTGGCGTTTGCGGGCGGCGGCCTGCCCATGGGCCAAGTGATTGGTCGCGCGGATCGGCAGAACGGTCACCCGGCAACCGAGCCAATCACGCCGCAGATGATGATGGGCACGATCATGCACACGTTGTTCGACGTGGGCAAGATGCGCGTGGCGCGTGGCGTGCCGCGCGATGCGTTGAAGTTGATTGAAGATCAGGTGACGATCAAAGAGCTGATCTGATTTCGGATCGTCGTGCCTGTCTGTTGGTTTCTGGATTTGATCGGGGATTCCTGTTGGACGGACAAATTTTCATCTTGATCCGCCAGACCGGGAAGTCTACGATGTGGATGTCGTCGCGACGCGGCGATGCCTCTCTTCACTTTCACGCCCGGTGAAAACTTGTGGCCTGTTGTTGTGTCCGGACGTCGCGCGATTGGCGTGACGCATTGGCGGTTGGCGTTTCGTCGGCGGACTCGGAAACACACATCGACAGGCCGTTCCACTGACAAAGTGATTGCCGTCGCGTGGACCATTGCATGGTCCGGTGCGGCGGATGACTGGAGGTTTCCATGTCGAATGACAAAACCCTTGAACAGCGCGACTCGACGTTCACGCTGCCGGCGTGGCTTTGGGCGCCGTGCGCGTTGTATGCGATCAGTGCGGCGCTGATTCTGATCGGCCTCGCGCAGATCATCGTGCCGATCTACGATGAGCGCGGCCTGCGGGCGATGGAGAAGTTCTATTGCCTGATCGCCTTGAATGTGTATGAGATCGCCTTGCTCGGCGTCGCCCTGCTGCTGATCCTGATGCGGCGGGTGCTGGATGACGCGATCGCGGTGACGCTGATTCTG
>JANQKH010000670.1 GCA_028281215.1 Phycisphaeraceae bacterium
AGCGACAAGACAAGTGGGCGATGGTGCGGTCGCTGACCCATCCGTACAACGAGCACAGCGAAGGGCACATGGTCATGCTCACCGGCCGCACGCCAAAGCCGCCGAACTTCGACGCGCGAAAACCGACGCCCACCGATTGGCCCAGCATCGCCGCAATCGCCAACGATCGCTTGCAACCGGCGAACAACCTGCCGCCCGCGCTGGTCATTCCCGACAAGATCGTCCACCGTACCGGCCGCGTCATTCCCGGGCAGTTTGCCGGCGTCATGGGCAAGCGGCGTGACCCATGGTTCGTCGAGATGTCGCCGTACCATCCCGAACATTACGGCGCTTACCCGGAATACCTTTTCCATCACGCAACCGGTGCGAAGACGGAAAAAAACCTGAAGTTCCAGGCGCCGAACTTTTCGTTGCCGCAAGGGTTGAACAGCAAGCGCATCGCCGCTCGGGACAAAGTGCGGCGGGAACTGGAAAGCCAACGCCGCTTCCTTGATCAAAGCGCCGCCAGTCAACAATTCGATCGCTACCGCGAAAAGGCGATCGACCTGCTCCTCGACGGCAAAGTGCACGACGCGTTCGATCTCGACAAGGCGAACCCGAAAGACCTCGACGCTTACGGCCGTAACAGCTTCGGTTGGTCTTTGCTCATGGCGCGGCAACTTGTCGAAGCCGGCGTAGGGCTTGTGCAGGTCAACCTCGGCAACAATGAAACATGGGACACGCACCAGGCGGCGTTCCCGAATCTGAAAAACTATCTGTTGCCGCCGATGGACAAAGCCGTCGCCGCGCTGCTGGACGATCTCGAAGCGCGCGGCTTGCTTGACGACACACTGATTGTCATGGCCGGGGAATTCGGACGCACGCCGAAGATCTTCAAGATCCCCAAAGCGACCTTGCCCGGCCGCGACCACTGGGGAGCCGTGCAAACCGTTTTCTTCGCCGGCGGTGGTGTCAAGGGCGGACAGGTCATCGGTTCATCTGACAAAATCGGCGGCCACCCCGCGGCAAACCCCGTCAAACCGGAAAGCATGGCCGCCACCATCTATGACGTTCTGGGGATTCCCAAATCCCTCGCGTGGTACGACCAACTCGATCGGCCGCACTTTGTATATCACGGAGAGCCGATTGCCGGGTTGGCCTGATGATTGGGATCCATTAGCCCTTGCGCGGTAATGACGGAGAACCGTGCGATGTTCCAGCCGCTTTGTGTTGCCGCATTGGCAATACCGAGAGATGTGGTATAATTTACCAGCGGTTTATAGCATTGAACCCATCCACTTTTAGGAGAAACTTCCCATGTTGATTTGCAAGAGAATGATCGCTGTGGCTGTAGCCGTATGCGGACTGTTTGTCGCACAGGCGTCCGCACTTCCTACGCCCTTCTCCGTGACCACCGCGGCCGGCAATGGCGCCGATTCGTTTATCCGACTTGGTCAGGCGAACACCAACTTCGGTGCCCAGGGCGGTGTGGTCGTCAAAGACTCCAACGCCGGCAGCACAACGCGGCTTGGTTACCTTCGATTTGACCTCAGCGGTTCGTCGAACAACTTCAACGACGCCACGCTGACTCTGGACGTGGTGACCAACAACCAGGGTGGCGGCGGTTCGACCCCCCAGGTGCACACAGTCAACATTTACGGCCTGAACGACGGTGTCGGCGAGAACTGGGGCGAAGGTACGATCACGTTCAACAACGCGCCCGGCAACGGACCGACGGAATTCGTCAACGCGGACACGACTTTGCTCGGTACGATCACCGTCCCCGCTGTGGCGACACCGAATACCATTAACTTCCAAAGCGGTGCGCTGGCTGCGTTCCTGAATCAGGACACCGACGGGCAGGCCACCATTATTCTGCAACGTGACGGCGGCAACGGCGGCCACAACCTCGTCTTTAGTTCCAAAGAAGGCGCCGCCAATGCACCCATGGTCAGCGGTTCGCTGGATGGCGATCGGAAGTCAATCTCCACTGCGGTGGGATTCGGTGCTGACTCATTCATTCAAAGCGGCAGCGGCGCCAACACCAACCACGGCGCCAACGGCAACGTGGTGATCAAGCACACCGGCACCAACACCACGCGAAAGGGTTATCTGCGTTTTGACCTCGCCGATGTGAAATCCGACGTGCTGGCGGCTGGTTTGGCGCTGGATGTGTCGCTCAACAACAACGGCGGCGGCGGCACGACGCCGCAGGAGTTCACCGTGCAGGTGTTCGGTTTGAACGACGGCGACGCCGGTGAATCCTGGGCCGAAAACCTGATCAATTTCAACAATGCACCCGGTAATCAAAGCGGCAACAACCTTGACGGCGCGGCGACCACACTGTTGGGCACTTTCACCGTCGAGAACAACGCCGGCGGACGCGTCATGTTCTCCAGCGACGAGTTGGTGGATTTCCTCAACGACGATTCCAACGACCTCGCGACGCTGATCCTCCTGCGCCAAGGCGGCAGCGGCGGCTTCAACCTCGGCTTCGCTTCGCGGGAAAACGGCCAGTTGCTCGCACCGACGCTGGAATTGGTGACCGAAGCCATTCCCGAACCGGCGACGGCGACACTTGCCCTGTTCGGCTTGGCCGCCATGGCACGCCGACGACGCCAAGCGGCATGACCATTTGTTGAATAACAAAGTGAAAATCCCAACGGCCGACTGTCGTATGACAGCCGGCCGTTTATTATTGCTTGTTTCAACGTGGAAAGCAGTCAAACGGTCGAAACGTTCGCGGATAGCATGGTGTGCGGATCGCTTGACCCTCACAAAAGGCGGCTGCGCATGGGAATTCAGGTAGATCAACGGAGGCGCGGCGCTCACATCGGTTTGCTTGTCATCGCGCATTTGTGTTTGATCGTGTCAGCCTGCCGTCAAGTGCCGCAAGGTCAGGTGAAACAGGATGATCAGTCTACCCGGCCCGCTCAAACCAATCATCCCGCCAGCGATGATGGGCACGCAAATTCAAAGGGCATTCAACTCGGCAACCTCGAACTGACCTCCACGAAACACCTTTGGGGACCGGCGAAAGGCATGCTCGCTTCGCGCATGGTGAGTGAGGTTGAGGCGTCGTTCACCGTGTACCGCACGATCTGGAAACACCCGGACGGTGACCGGCTTGTCTGCCTGCAATACCCCGGCCTTGAACTGTTCGGCACGCCTTACGACCTGACGATTCTGGATCGTGATTTGAATGTGCTGTACCAGAAGCGAACGGGCGCCCCGCAAGACGACACGCCTTACTGCATCGCACTGGTTCGGCTGGGCATGCCCGGCGACTCGCCGCGCAACAAGTGGGCGCTCGGCGTCGCGCATTGGGGCAGCCATTTCCAGGAATTCCACGACGAAGATCCCGTGCTCGGTCCCCTGCGCGACGGCAAGCCGCGAGAATATGAAGACGAACCCTTCGCGTTTTCTGGCTTGTCCGCTTTGGACAAAACCGATCCGAAACTGATCATTGAAGATGCGAGTCTGGAAGGTGAGGTTCACTGGATCGAGCCGGGCGAGAATCTGCTCCAACACGCCCAGCGTGACAAGGATGATCCGGACACGTTTCGCTTGCCGCGCGCGTTTGTGGAAAAGAAACTCGTCGAGTGGTTGCAATCATCCGACAGCAGGCAGGTCGTTGATGCGTTGGAAATGATTGAGGTGGGCGGCGTTCGATCGCAGGAGGTTCGCCGACGATTGACGCCGGTGCTGGTGTCGCTGCTGCAACATGAACAGGCGCGCGTGCGTCGCATGGCGGCACGCGGATTGATCGTCCTGCATGGACGCGACGCCGCGCGACACCTGGCGATGCTTGTCCGCGATGCCGATCAGCGCGTCCGTGGGTTTGCGACGCTTGCGT
>JANQKH010000729.1 GCA_028281215.1 Phycisphaeraceae bacterium
TCGCAAGCAGCCGCCGAATATCCAACCGAAAGGCGATCCCTTCCGCGTGATCTATAAGAAGCCCGACGGTTGGGAGGAACAACGCGCCGGCGGCATGCGCATGGCCGCGTTCAAAATCACCGACGGCGACGCCTCCGCCGAGGTGACGGTTATTCCGCTGCCCATGAACGCCACCGACATCGCCAGTCCGATCGCCAACATCGATCGCTGGCGCGGGCAGGTCGGCCTGCCGCCCCTGACCGAAGAACAGATCAACGAAAACAAGAAAGCGGTCGATGCAGACCAACCCGGCGCTTATTTCAGCCTCATCCCTATCGGCAAACGAAAGATGCTGCTGACCGACATGCAGGCGCCGGCTTCCAGTTCATCCGATCTGCGCATCGTGGGCGCCATGGACTTCACCGAGATCGGTTACATCTATTTCTATAAAATGACAGGTCCGGCTGATCTGGTCGGCGCGAACAAGGACAAATTCCTCGCGCTGCTCAAATCGGTGACCTACGAGCCCTGATCATGACTTCAAGCATCACCAACATCACCGACACCGACGCCAGCCATCGCCAGACCGATGAGCCGGCGGTTGAAACCAAACCCGTCAAACCTGCGCCGGCTGCGGCGCGGGCCGAGCCTGACTTCGTCGACAGGGGCTCGCCGTGGGAACAGTTCAAGAAGATCCTCACGCCGGTCGCGTCGCTGAAGCTGACGGTCGTGCTGTTCATCTTCGCCATGGCGTTGATCTTCGCCGGCACGCTGGCGCAGGTCGATAAAGGCATCTGGGCGATCATGAAAGAGTATTTCCGCACTTGGATCGCCTGGGTGGATTCCAGCATTTTCTACCCCGACTCCTGGAATTGGCCCAGCTTCAAGTTCCCGCTGCCCGGCGGGTACATCGTCGGTGGGCTCATGATGATCAACCTTGTCGCTGCCCATATCGTGCGATTCCGTATGACGTGGAAACGCTCGGGCATCATCGCCACACACGCGGGCATCATCCTGCTGTTGATCGGCGAACTGATCACCGCGCTGGCCGCAAAGGAAGGTCAGATCCAGATCGAACAGCAAAGCGCGTCCAACTTCGCCGTTGACATCGAACGTGCCGAGTTGGTCCTGATCAAACCGCAGGTCGAAGGCGGCGATCAGGTCATTTCCATTCCCGAAGAGATGTTGCATACGGGCGCCGTGCTCAACGATCCGAAGTTGCCCATGAGCATCAAGGTGCTGGCGTACTATCCGAACACACAGATCATCCAGCGTTGGCCGAGCAACGAAATCGCCGGCCCGCCGTCGCAGATGTCGCGCGGTGGGGTCGCGTGGCAGGCGCTTGGGCAATTGATGACCAAACACCAGGGCGACACGGACCCCGCGGTTCAGGCGGCCGTCCAACAGGCTCGCAGTCTGATTCAGATGCAACAGGCGGCACAACAGGCCAGTGCAAACAACCGCTGGCCCACACCCATCGATCCGGCCAACCTCAACCGGATGATCACCTTCTTCAACACCGCCAAGGTCAACCGATTCATCGCGCGAATGAACAAGAACCTCGCGCCGTTCCAGTTCGGCGACACCAAGGTGGGCATCACCCCTCTGGCGATCAACGACGGTACGCGCACCTACACCTACGTGCCCGACCGCGACAGCGATGAATGGAAAGCGCAGGGCAAGAACTGGCTGATCTGGAACGCATGGGGCGGCGACGCCGGCATGCTTTGGATCGAAGACCTTCAATCAGCCGAGCCCAACCTCGCGCCCGACAGCATGATTGGCTCACCCTACCTGATCAAGTCGTTGGCGGTCGGCTCCGGCGTCGACGTCGACATGACCGCTGACGTCGCCAGCGCTTACGTGGAAATCACCAACCCCAACCCGCTGAACGCCGACGATGCCGTTACCCGCCATCTGCTCACCAGCCATATGGGCGGCGCTCACGCGATCAGCAGGATGAAACCCACACTCAAGCCCGGCGACAAACTCGGCACATCCGCCACCGCGGACATGTGGCTGACCTCCATTCGCTTTGAGCGGGAATACAAACCCTATACCGTGCGGCTGCTCGAATTCCGCCACGACAAATACACCGGCTCCGACAAGGCACGGAACTTCTCCAGCAAGATCAACATCTACGGCCCTGACGGCAAACTCCAGACCGAACGCCCAATCATCATCAGCATGAACCAACCGTTGCGGTTCAAAGGTGAAACGTTTTTCCAGAGTTCGTTCCTGCGCGAAGGCAGCAACGATGCGGCCGGCACGGTGTTGCAGGTGGTGCGCAACCCCGGTTGGCTTCTGCCGTACATCGCGTGCATCGTGGTCAGCATCGGCCTGTTGGTGCATTTTGGCTACATGCTCGACCGCTACATTCGCCGCATGATCAAAACGTACCGCGACTCAAACCAGCAATCATCCGCATGACGGATTTTTCATCATGAAGCAACAACCTGAATCCAAAACGTTTCTGACGTGGCTACCGTGGATCGGTGTCGTGCTGTGTGCGGTCTATCTGTTCAGCAAGACCCGTCCGGCAAGCTACGGCGACCACGCCAATATCACCGGCTTCAGCAAGCTGATGGTCTCGCTGGACGGGCGCACGCAACCGCTCGACTCCGTCGCCCGAAACAGCCTGCTGGTGATCAGCCGGGTCAGCACGTTCAAGTCTGACTTCCTTCGGCCGCACCAGGTCAAGGATTGGCGAGGTTTGGCGGATGCCATCCTCAACGCCAAGGGGGAAAGCGCCGCGTACATTCAGTCACTGCTGACCGACGACCAGCGGGTGCTGCTGCGAAGCGTAAAGGATTCCGACGACGAACTGATCGACAAGAAGCAGGTTCATCTGTTGGAAATGCTCAACCACCTGCTGGACGACGTGCGGCGGGAAGCACAGATCAAACTGCACAACGCCACGGCAGGTGAATCGCAACAACTGATCTTCAAACCGTTCTACAACCCGAAGACCTGGACCGACGTCGAGTTGGATCCGGAGCGGGAGTTCTTCCGCAAGCGGTTCGAAGAGTATCAGGAAGCCCTGGCCGAGCAGGACAAAGCCCGCCAAGCCAAAGAGAAAGCAATCGCCGAAGCAACGCAGAAGTTGATCGAAGCCGGCGAGAAAGATCAAGCCGCCGCCGACGCACTCAAGGCCGCCGAAGCGATCGTGATCGAGCCGATCGAACCAAATACCGTGGTTTCGCAACCGGAGATCATCGAGTTCAACCGCGTCATGCTCGGCGAAGTGTTCGACGACTTCGTGTCGAGCGGATCGGCCAAGCGTGAACCGGCTGTCGTCTGGCTTTTGGACACCCTTGCCCGCCCGCGTTATGCCGAGCAGCACCGCGTGTTCCGCATCGTGCACCCTGGTGTGCTCTCATTTCTCGGTTTGCCGGAACGCAAGCGCTTCCGATACGCCTTTTCCGAGTTCCGCGACAGCTTCGACAAACTCGAAGCCGAGGCCGCCGTCACACAGACGATCAAATCGAAAGATCGCGATCCCTACCAGAAAGGCATCGTCGATGCTTACGGCCAGGTCCAAACATACCGCTCGCTCAAGCACGGTTGGCGGCCGTACTGGCAACCGCCCATCGCCCTCAACGGTGAATGGACCCGCATCAAAGATGAAGTGAACCGAGCCGAAGGGCAGATCGGCGAAGGCATTCGCAGCAATCCCGAAGTGCTCGCCCACTTTCAGAAGATGGGTGAACGGCCCAAAGACCAGGACATCAACCTCGCCCTGGCGAAGTTCAACCTCATGCCGACCGACGACACGCAACGCGTCGGCCGCATGTTGCTCGCCTACCAGGAAAACGACATCGCCACGTTCAACACGCTGGTCAAAGCCCACACGGAACGGTTCGAGAAGGTCGAGTTCGGCGGCCAACCCGCCCGCGCCCGTTACGAAGTGTTCTTCAACCAGTTCGATGTGTTCTATCACTGCATCATGATGTACGTGATGGCGTTCCTTTGCGTGGTTTTCTCGTGGCTGTTCGCCCACACCCGATGGCGCGAACCGCTGCGCAAGACCGGTTATTACATCCTGCTGTTCACGCTGGTGGCGCACACCTACGGCATCATCTCGCGCATGTACCTGCATGAGCGGCCGCCGATCACCAACCTCTACGCCACAGGCATTTTCATCGGCTGGGCCGCCGCCTTCGTCGCCGTCATTATCGAACGCATCACCAAACTCGGATTCGGCATCGTCGTCGCCGCGCTTATCGGCAGCCTGACCGGCATCGTCTCGACCAACCTCGCTGCCGACGGCGACACCCTCGAAATGCAACAAGCCGTGCTCGACACCAATTTCTGGCTGGCAACACATGTCACCGCGATCAACATCGGTTACATGGGCACGTTCCTCGCCGGGGCGCTGGGCATCATCTTTGTGCTCGGCGGCGTGTTCACCCGCGGACTCAACAAGGAAACCCGCAAGATCCTTACCCAGATGACCTACGGCGTCGTCTGCTTCGCACTGTTCTTCAGCTTTGTCGGCACGGTGCTCGGCGGCATCTGGGCTGACCAGAGTTGGGGCCGATTCTGGGGCTGGGATCCAAAGGAAAACGGCGCCCTGCTCATTGTCATCGCCAACGCACTGGTCTTGCACGCGCGGTGGGCCGGCCTGGCGCGCGAGCGCGGCATCGCCAACCTCGCCATCTTCGGCAACATCGTCACCTGCTGGTCGTGGTTCGGCACGAACCAACTTGGCGTCGGACTGCATTCCTACGGCTTCACCGAAAGCGCGACGTTTTACATCATCGTTTTCACCTGTTCGCAGTTGGTCATCATGGGCATCGGCATGACGCCACTGAACACCTGGCGAAGCTATTCCGACCAGTTTGAAACCCGCAAGGCCACCGGCATTCCAGGCATGATCACCGGCGCGACGATGAGCCTGCTGTTCTTCAGCCTGATTGCGATCTCCATGCTGTGATCGCCAACCGGAATTGACAAACGGGCAAAGGACGTTCGCCACGCATGAGCAAGCTGATCATCTGTCCCTGCGGGCAGCAATACAAACTCGCGGACGGGCAAACGGTGGCCGGCATGGCATGCAGGCGATGCGGCCAACCCCTGCGCGACATGGCTGACTCGATCGACCACGCCGATCCAACCGGCAATGACCACGCCAAACTCCTCCAGTGGGTGATCGGCGGTGCGTCACTGGTCATCATCGTCGCCCTGCTCGTGCTGGTGATCATCCCCAAACTGAACCATTCCTCCAACGATCCGAACAACACTTCAAGCGACGCCGCCAACCGCGATTCACTCGCCCACCGCGATCCACCACCCACCAACACCGACAGTTCCAAGTCGAACGGAACCAGTACGAAGCAGACCGATTCCGATCCATCCAAACAGAACAAGCAGACCCGGACGAATGACACGAAAGCCAAGGACAGCCAACACACTTTGACGCCGACCCCACAACCCCAACCCCGCAAACAGTCGCCACCATCGGAACTGGCCGAGTACCGACACGCCCGCAAGTTTGCCGTCAGCACCGACGGCCGCACGCTTGTCACTTACGCGATCGACAACCCCAACCGCACGACCAACGTGAAGATCGACCTGGTCGGATGGGACGTCAACACCGGGCAACGCCAACACAACCTGCCCAAGCCCGGCATCACCACCTCGATGGCGGTCTCGCATGACGGCCGACACGTCATCACCACCGGACGAGGCACACCGGGGCCGGTCGCCGTGCGGCTGTGGAACATCGACACCGGCCGACAGATCACCACGTTTCGCATCCTTCAACCCGATGCGTGGATCGGCTTCAGCAGTGACGGCAAGACGGCGTGGTGTTTCGTGCCGCAACAGGGCCTGCACGTCATCACGCTTGCAACGGGCGAACATCAACTGTTCGACACAGTGCCCGATTCAGCCGGCGAAGCGCTCTTCGCCGTGAACCAACCCGTCGCCGTGTTCAAACACAACGCCCGGGGCGGTCGGCAGTGGCTCGATGTGTTCACGCTGGCGGATCAGCAAGTCGTGCAAGCCATTCGCGCCGGGCCGATCGGCAGTTTCGGCGTGTCACCCGATGGCCGAACCATCGCCGT
>JANQKH010000751.1 GCA_028281215.1 Phycisphaeraceae bacterium
CAGTCGGTCGGCACGGAATGGTCGCCGTTGTGCGCGTTGGCGTTGAGGTTGGCCGTGCCGAAATACCACAGGTGAACGTCTGAGTGTTCCAGCGTGTAACCGGGATCGTTAAAGAATCCGCCAAGCGTGTCTTCATCGAGTTCGACGTTGAACGCGCCGTTGACCGGTTCGCCGTCGAAGTCGACGAACTCGAGGATGCCGTCCCGCCGGTAGTAGTCGTCGGCGAAGACGACGTTGTCAGTGACCTGCATGGGCGGATCGCCGAAGTCCAGCGGGTCATCGCCGCCGCCGTTGTTGACTGGATGTGGATCGAGGAAGGTCAAGTGGTCCACCCACACGCCGCGTTCGCCGAGTCGTTCCGCGAGCACGGCGATCAGTGAGGCGCCCCGGCTGTGACCGATCATGTGCACCGGCGCTTCAAGAAACGAGATGCCATTGATGGTGGCGTTGAGCAGATAGTCGGCCACGCCGTTCGCCACGGCGGCCGTGGAAAAACTTCCACCCGAGATCGAGCCCCATTCGAGTTTGACGACCATGTCGCCGGAGTATGACGCGCTGAACGGGTCAGGCCCGGCGTTGAGAATTACGCTGGACACCGCCGGCCCACCGGCGTCCGTCACATGCATGGTGAGGATACTCGTGTTGGTGGGATCGGCCGTGCGATCGGCAACCGCGTCCGCCACTGCCGACACCCAGCCGCCGGTGTTGCCGTTGTAGCCGTGCGTGACGAACGTCACACTGCTGAGCAGGAGGCGGGGTTCTAGTGGTTCGAGCATGAACACGTTTTCGTTCGGCATACGCTCTCGAACTTTCACCCGCCGGTAACAGACGCGTCATCCTCAGTCGTCATTGCTCAATCGACGAACGGACCAGCCAGACGTGCGTGATGCCCTGAAGCACCGGGTGATTGTTAGGAATGGTGACTTTGCCACGATTGTTAACGTGTTGTTGGCTGTAGGGGAATGGATCGCGCAGATCGACTGTTTCGATCACGACCCGTCCGTTGACAATGCGATACTTCACGCCGGTGACCAGCACGGCGTGCCCGATGTTCTGCTGGGGGATGCGGAACGCGATGATGATCGGTTGATCGGATTTGAGATGGTTGACAATCGCTTCGCTGGTTGGGCTGCCGACAAACACGTTGCCTGAGACGATCACCGTCTTGTTGTTGCGGTCGCGCATGACGCCGTTGAGGCGCTTGGTCATCTGAATCCAGTTGCCCGGCAGGTTCACCGCTGCGCCAAATGTTTTTTCCACGATCTGTTTCTGCGTGACATCAACATCATTGTGGCGCAGGCACAGTTGAATGCACGCCGCCCAACACCAGACGGGGGTGCGCTGAAACTCAAATTCCTTGTTGATTTTTTCATCGTCGAGCTTGGCCTCCTTCGCGCTTGCAGGCAAAGCAATCGACAGAAGGACCACCACTGAAGTCAGGAGGGTGAACAATCGCATAAGAAATCCCCTTGGGTGTAAAGTTCGGTGAGATTGTACCTGAATTGATGGTGAAATGGGGTGCCCGGCTACTGATACGCCGCGGTGCACTGACCCGAGGGGAAGCGCCACAGTTGGTTGCCGGCGTTGTCGAACAGGTAGACGCCGCCGCTGCCGGAGACGAGCAGTCGGCCGTCGGGCAGGCGTTGGGCGCTGTCGGGTGATTTGACTTTCGTGAAAGTCCAGACCAGGTTTTTGTTGCGGTCATATTCAATTACCCGGCTCCGGCCGCGCTCGGCGATCAAGGTGTTGCCGTTGGGCAATCGTTGCACGCGATAGGCGCTCGACAGGCCGTCGACTTTCCAGACGGTTTTGCCATTGCGGTCAACCTCGATCGCCGACTGGCTGGTCAGGCAAAGCGTGTTGCCATTG
>JANQKH010000782.1 GCA_028281215.1 Phycisphaeraceae bacterium
GCTCGGGCACCGGTAGCTGGCCGGGAAGTCAGTGCCGTTCTGATCAACGCCGAGAAGATCGCGGTATGTGTCGTTCCACATCCAGAACGAACCGTCCGCGCCGCGAATCGGCAATAGCCAGCCGAGGTTCTCAAATGAGTAGGCGTAGTTCGCGTCGGCGAACAGTCGCATCTTCGTTTTGCATAACGCATCGCGCGCTT
The DNA here is from genome assembly GCA_028281215.1 of Phycisphaeraceae bacterium. Classification (GTDB taxonomy): domain Bacteria; phylum Planctomycetota; class Phycisphaerae; order Phycisphaerales; family Phycisphaeraceae; genus JANQKH01. The sequence goes on from JANQKH010000782.1 coordinate 201, forward strand.
CCACGCGTGCTCGATCCAGAGCCGGCAGCAGCATCGCAATGATCAACACGATCAGGGCAACCACCAGCAGCATCTCCACGAGGGTGAAGCCGCTGCGTCGTTTGCGGTGAACAGTTGGATGATTAACGAGCGCGTTCATCGTTTCTGGTACTTCCAATTCTTCGACTTGCCTTCGGCCATCAATTCAACCGCCTGTTCGATCCGCCGCTGTCGTGTGGTTTCCCGTTTGGCTTCCTCGATCCATTCGACGTATTCCTTGCGATGGCTGTAGCTGAAACCTTCAAACACGGCGAGCGCTTGTTTGTTCTTCTTCAAGGCCGTGAACAGATCTGCCGGCGGTTTGATCTCAGAGGCGTTTTTCCTTGCTGCCTTCTTCTTGGGAGACGTCTTTGCCTTGGCGTTTAACGCCACCGCTTCCTTGATGTATGCGATCAGCGTTTTGTCGTCTGGCAGATCATCGATCGACGAAGCTTTGCAAAGCGACATGCAACCGTCCGCCTTCTTCTCGAAGATGTCTGCATTGTCGGCCATGTCGCCGGCGCGAAAGAAGCCGTAGCTGACGTGTTTTTTGAAGGCGGCCATGCTTCCTACCAGGCCGTGGTGCTCAAAACAGGGCGCTGACCACTTGATGGTTTCCTCGATGTCCGGGCAGGCCTTGTGATACAGCTTGCGGAGGCGCTTGAGGATCGGCTGTGCGAACGCCGCCGCCTGATCAATGTACGCATCGTGATTCGCTGGTTTTTTCCCCATGTCGTTTCTCCGGTATTGCCCGCCGTCGATCGATCGAATGATCTGTCGAACGGGGGGGCGAACGAACGTCAAACCGACTTGGCGATGCCCAGCCGTCGGTTGTCTTCGCGGAGTGTTTCGCGGTAGCGACCGGAAAGGCCTTCCGCGCGGCGGCGCAGGAAGTCGGTCAGGATACTGACGTATTCGTTGTTGCCGTACTCGCGTTCAAGTTGATCGAGGCGTTTCGACATGGTCATCGCCATCGATCGCGCCGTGCCATTGGATTCGACGGTACGCTTGCCGAACAGCAGGCGGTATGCCTTGCGGAGTAGTTTAATGTCATCCGTTTCCACGCGGTGCCGTTGCAAACCGATCACATTGATGCCGCGTTCACGGGGCGGATCACCTTCAAAGATGGTGAACGGCGGCACATCCCGTGTTACCGGTGTCAAGCCGCCGACGTAGGAAAATTGTCCGATCGTGCAAAAGTGATGCACCCCGACGATGCCGGCGACGTTCGCATGATCCTCCACCAGCACGTGACCCGCCAGTTGCACACCGTTGGCCAGCAGGACGTGATCGCCGACGATGCAATCGTGCGCGATGTGAGCCCCGACCATGAACAGGTTGTCCGAGCCGATTTTCGTGATCCCGCCGCCGTTGCCGGTACCGCGGTGCATGGTCACATTTTCGCGGATTTCATTGTGATCGCCGATCTCGAGAATCGTCTCTTCACCGGTGAATTTGAGATCCTGCGGGTCGGCTCCCAGTGTCGCCTGCGACCAGACCGTGTTGTTCTTGCCCAGAATCGTCTTGCCCAACACCGAGACATGGCTGATCAGCCGCGTGCCGGCGCCGATCTTCGCCAGCCGGCCGACAAAGCAGAACGGACCGACGAACGCGTCTTCAGCGATCTCGGCACCCGGTTCAATCACAGCGGTGGGGTGTATGCGGCTCATCCAGATTCAAATCGGCGGTTTGCGGCGATTTCCTTGTAATGTCGTCCGTGGCGAGCTGCAACATCCGTGGTCAGGCGAATCGAAACAGCATACCACAACGCGGTTCATTGTGAAAGAATGGTTTGTGTGGCGCCTGCAAATGGGTACCTTTTGAAGCCCGAATTTCCCCCGTTTCGGGGGTGGGTTGGCCATGTCCGGACATCGGGGGGGACCAAAACAGCTAAAAATGGACATAAACAACTGAGAGCAAACAGCTTAATGCAATGTCCGGCCAATATGTCCGGACGTCCGGACCTCGTTAATGGGCTAAAAACATTGATTTTGATGTCCGGAATCATGTCCGGAATGTGTCCGGACATGTCCGGCGGGCATGCTTTGACGGCATTGGTGCGCACAATCATCATCATGAAACACTGAGGTGGTAGGCCCGTGTCAATCCGGTGCCCGGTCCACCCTGGTAATGTGACATCGATCGATAGCAGGCTACTGCCTTGACACTTGGGAGTGTGGCGAGGTGTTCGCCGCGCCTGGAATCGCGGGGGTTGTCCCTTCCGGTGAGACATGGCTTATGAGTATACCAAAATTATCCCGAACCTTCAATGCTCATCATCGCTTCTCATCGGTGGATTTGAGTGGTGGAATACGCCTGAAGCATCAACGATTGGTAGGTCGGCTGAACCCTGACCAAGAACGATTTCGGGCTTCATTACGATTGCCTTGACTGTCGGCAAGTCGCGGATCACCGCTAGAGGGAAATCCTTGGGGTCATGTTGCAAAAACTTTTTTTTGCAAGAAGTTATAGCCATATTCACCAATGGGAGAGCCGGCGGCGGTGATGTGCCGCGGCGCTTGTTCGCCCGTCGTCGCCTTGGCGATCGGTTTGCGGTAAAATAGAGAAGTTGTTCAGGGAAACGCCCACCCAAGACGGCAAGCCGTGCTCGCCGCCGCCCGCCATCAGGGTTCTAGTCATCCTTGGGAGAGGATCGACGCGGATGGCTCACGACTGATTGCCCATGTGTGGATTTCGTGAGAATTGGTGGTAGCGTTTAAGGTGAAGGATTCCTCGATGGGAATCCGAAACAGGACGGAGGTTCCCGTCATGCTGCGAATTGTGGTGACATCCGGGCCGGAAAAAGGACGATCGCTCGACAGCAATGAGCTGAAGGAAATCGAGATCGGTCGTCAGGCGCGCCATCTGCGATTAACAGACGGCCGGGTGTCGCGGGTCCATTGTTGCCTTGAAAAGAACGATGCCGGCACTTGGTTCCTCGCCGACCGGCATTCCAAGCATGGCACATCGCACAACGGCCGGTTGCTCACCGGCCGCGTTCGTGTCGAAGACGGCGACCGCATCAACATCGGCCACACGGTCATTCGCTGTTTTATCTCCAAGCCGGTCGTCGTGGCCGACGATCCGCGCATGATCAACCCGGCCAAGCCGGAGAAACCCGCCAAGCCGGCGACAGCATCGTCCGCGAAACAACGCGTCCAACCCGCGCAGCCGGCTCAATCAACCGAAGCGAAATCCGCCCCGCGCGAACAGCCCCAACGTGTGCGGCAATCGCAGATGCAAGCCTCAGAGGTTCGATCCCTGCAAGAGCGCACGACGGTTGAACCGGTGTCCACCACCAGCAAGAAGACAGGTGAAGCCGCCGCCGATTGCTGGATGGATGCCATCATGTCCGAGATGGAGGCGTTTGAAGAAGAGGAGCGCGAGATCGAAGAGGAATCGAATCAGCAGTAACCGCCATCGGTTTCATTTTGGGCGATGAGCACGGCGGGCATTCTGCTCGCGACATTCAAATTCATCCAGGAATCACGACATGCTTGCAAGAACAGGAGTTCATGGGTTGATCCAACCCATTGTCTGGGCGGTGGTCTTTTCGCTTGTGACGCTCGTTGCCGTTTCGCCATTGTCGGCCGCCGTGTCTGCAACGAAGATCAACTTTGTATTTTTCCTGGTCGATGATCTCGGCTGGGCGGATGTCGGTTGTAACGGCAGCACCTTTCACGAAACACCGCACATCGACGCGCTGGCCAAATCAGGTATGCGCTTCACCAACGGCTACGCCGCCTGCCCGGTCTGTTCGCCGACCCGGGCGAGTATTCTCACCGGCCGCCATCCCGTGCGCGTGGACATCACCGACTGGATTCCCGGCGCTTCGGCCGCGCGCATGAAGCACGCGAAATTCAAACAAGTACAGGACCGCA
>JANQKH010000903.1 GCA_028281215.1 Phycisphaeraceae bacterium
GCTCGGCTGCGCGGTGTGTCACGATCACAAGTTCGATCCCATCGCGCAGAAGGATTTCTATTCGCTATTCGCCTTCTTCAACAGCCTGGACGCCAACCCGCTCGACGGCAACCGCAAAGACCACGCGCCGGTGATCAAGGTCGCGACGCCGGAGCAGAAAGCGCAGTTGGCGGCCGCCCGATCGAAGAAGGCGCAGCTTCAACAACAGATCAAATCGCGACTGGCAGAAATCGATTACAAGGAACCGCCCGCGTCTACCGTCAAGGTCAAACAGCCGACTCAACATCAGGACTATGTCTGGATCGACGACGCGGTACCTGCCGGCGTCAAGGCCGAAGGCGGCTGGAAGTTTGTTTCCAACATCAAACACTCGGGCGCCACAGCAAGCGTTCGCACAGCCAAGGGGATGAGCCAACACTTTTTCTCCGGCGCGTCGTCGCCATTGATCGTGGGCAAAGGCGACAAACTTTTCGCGCATGTTTACATCGATCCGAAGAATCCCCCACGGCAAATTATGCTTCAATGGCATGCCGGTCAGTGGGCGCATCGCGCATACTGGGGCGGCAACCTAATCGATTGGGGCCGCGACGGTTCCTCCGAGCGCCGTCATATGGGCAAACTACCTGAGGCCGGCAAGTGGGTGCGGCTGGAAGTCGATGCAGCTCACGTAGGGTTGAATCCCGGTGCCAAGATCAATGGCTGGGCGTTCACACAGTTCGACGGCACCGTCTACTGGGACACCGCAGGTATTGTGACCATGACGCCTCAGCAAGGTCCCGCCTTTGACGCCAACTCACTGGCAAGTTGGTCTGCGGCACAACGCCGCGCGGGTAAACCAAATCTGCCGGCCAACGTCCTCGCGGCCATCAAACACGATCCTGCCAAGCGATCCGCTCAGCAGAAGCAGGTCATTCGCGAACACTTTCTCGCACGCGTTTACCCCAAAACGAAACCCGTGCTGGCGCCGTTGGTCCAGCAGACGCTAGCAATTGACAAACAGGTCGCAGCGATTGAAAAAGCAATGCCGACCACGCTGATCTGGAAAGAGCGCGCGCAGCCGAAGCAAGCCTTTGTACTCAATCGAGGTGAGTACGATCAGAAGGCCGACCCGGTGACCCGCGCCACGCCGGCTTCGCTTCCCGCTATGAAAAAAGAGTGGCCTGCGGATCGGCTCGGCCTGGCGTATTGGTTGACTGACCCGTCGCACCCGTTGACCGCTCGCGTGACCGTCAACCGGTTCTGGCAACAGTGCTTCGGTGTGGGCCTGGTGGAATCGTCGGAAGACTTTGGCAGTCAGGGCACGCCGCCGAGCCATCCGCAGTTGCTCGACTGGCTGGCAGTCGACTTCGTAAAGTCCGACTGGGACGTCAAGCGGATGATGAAACAGTTGGTGATGTCCGCGGCGTTCCGCCAGTCGGCGCGGGTATCGCCGGACAGTTACCGTCTTGATCCACAGAATCGTTTGCTGGCGCGCGGACCACGCTTCCGCTTGGATGCTGAGATGATTCGCGATCAGGCGCTGGCGGCGAGCGGCCTGCTCAGCCGGAAGATCGGCGGGCCGAGCGTCAAGCCGCCACAGCCGCTTGGGTTGTGGTTCGCCGTCGGATACTCCGGCAGCAACACCGTTCGATTCAAGAAAGATGTCGGGCCGGACAAGGTGTACCGCCGAAGTGTTTATACCTTCTGGAAACGCACCAGTCCGCCACCCCAGATGGATATTTTTGACGCGCCCTCGCGCGAAGACTGCCGCGTGCGTCGTGAACGCACCAACACGCCAATGCAGGCGCTGATGTTGATGAACGACCCGCAATATGTGGAAGCGGCTCGGGTGCTGGCTACACGCACCTTGAAGCACGGCGGCACACAACCGCAGGCGCGCGTGAAATTCATGTTCGAACTGGTGACCGGGACATCGCCAAGCCAGGCCGACGTCACCGACGTGCTTGATGCACTGGAAGGCCATCTGTCGGAATTCAAGCAAGACCCTGCGGCCGCGAAACAACTGATCGCCGTCGGTGAATCGAAACCGGACGCCACGCTTGACCCATCGGAACTGGCAGCCTGGACGTTGACGGCCAATTTGATTTTGAATCTCGACGCGAGTCTGAACTAACACTTTTGAAAGTGAACACCATGGACCCGTTGCAGGAATACATTCAACTGGAAACACGTCGTCAGTTCTTTCGCCGCGGCGCGATGGGGCTGGGGGCGGCCGCGTTGTCGACCATGATGATGCAAGGCGCACCGTCGGCATCGGCGGCGACGCCGGGCACGAACATCGGCGGTCGGCCCGACCTGCCGCACGCGGCACCGAAAGCCAAGCGGGCAATTTATCTGTTCATGTCCGGCGCGCCGTCGCAGATCGATCTGTTCGATCACAAGCCGGAGATGGCGAAGCTGTTCGACAAAGACCTGCCCGACTCCATCCGCAAGGGTCAGCGTTTGACGACGATGACATCGGGGCAAAAGCGATTCCCGATCGCACCGTCGATTTACAAGTTCGCCAAGCATGGCAAGTGCGGGATGGAACTGAGCGAACTGCTGCCCTATCACGCGAAGATGGCCGACGACATTGCCCTGATGCGCAGCGTCAACACCGAAGCAATCAACCACGATCCGGCGATCACTTACATTCAGACCGGCCATCAGATTCCCGGTCGGCCGAGCCTTGGCGCGTGGCTTAGTTACGGCCTCGGCAGCATGAATGACGATCTGCCCGCCTTCATGGTGATGAATGCGACATGGACCGCCAAACGCGACGCCCAGGCGTTGTATAACCGCCTCTGGGGCGCGGGGTTTCTACCAAGTAAATATGCAGGCGTCATGCTCCGCCGGTCGGGTGATCCGGTTTTATTCCTGAAAGATCCACCCGGCGTGTCCCGGCAGGCTCGTCAGCGCATGCTGCAAACCCTCATTCGCATCAACAAACGCCTTCACGCCGAGGTCGGTGATCCGGAAATCATGAACCGCATCGCGCAATACGAGATGGCGTTCCGTATGCAGACCTCCGTGCCTGATCTGGTTGACATTAACGACGAGCCGAAACACATTCTCGACATGTACGGTCCCGACGTGCACAAACCCGGTACATTCGCCCGCAGTTGCCTGCTCGCCCGACGCATGATGGAACGCAATGTCCGCCTCGTGCAGATCTTCCATCGCGGCTGGGACCAACATGGCAACCTGACCGGCGACCTGCCCAAGCAGGCCAAGGATGTGGACCAACCCAGTTGGGCACTCGTGCAGGATTTAAAACAGCGCGGTCTGCTCGATGACACACTTGTCATCTGGGGCGGTGAGTTCGGCAGAACCATTTACTGCCAGGGCAAACTCACGCGACAGAACTACGGCCGCGACCACCATCCCCGCTGCTTCCCCATCTGGATGGCCGGCGCCGGTGTCAAGGGCGGCACGATCTATGGCGAAACCGACGACTTCTCGTACAACGTCGTCAAGGATCCGGTCCACATCAATGACCTGAACGCCACCATCCTGAATCAACTTGGCATCAACCATGAACGATTGAGCGTCAAACACCAAGGATTGGATGTGCGTTTGACCGGTGTGGAGCCGGCGCACGTGATCAAGGGCATTCTTGCGTGACAGCGTTGACCATGTGTCGGAACCTTGATGTGTTTCAATCGTTGCATCCGGCACAAACGGAACACAACAAGCCGCACAAGATTCAGATAACCTTTGGCGACCCCTGATGCCCGTTCCAAACGTCGATGACCTCCCATAGCCTTTGCGCGAAGGCAGACACTTGGGAGGTTCAAAATGCGACGCCTGTTTTTGCTGATTCCCGTTCTTCTGTTGTGCCTTGGGACAACTCAATCCACATTCGCCGTCACGGTTGATTTCGAATCGCTCCAACACGGCGAGATCGTCACACAACAGTTTGAGACTTCGGACGGCCTGACGATTGAGGTCGTCAACTTTACCGGACCGGACGCGGCGATCGTGTTTGACTCCAATCGCCGCCGCACAGCTGACCGAGACCTGGAATCGCCGTTCGTGCAAGGCAATCTCGCGCCGACCTCCAGCCTGGGCAACCTGCTGATCATCGCGGAGAATCTGCGTGATCACAACAACGATGGTCTGGTCGACTCGCCGGACGATGAAGGTTCGCGGCCAGCGGGCGTCATCTCCTTCGCCTTTGACGACGCACTCGCCTCATTTGGGTTCGACCTGATTGATGTGGAAGGTCCAAGCGAGTTCGGCGCCGACAGCGGATTCGTCGCCACCTTCTTTTCCGACTCAACGGAACTGGCGCGTGTCGGGTTTGGCAGCTTTGTTGATCCGCAGTCCAACTTCTTCGACCCCACGGTCGTCTTCGGCGACAACTCCGCCAACCGCATCGATCCGATCACCGCCGAGACGCTCGGCATCAATCCATTCAATCGGGTGGACGTGAACTTCGGTGGTTCAGCCGCGATCGACAACATTCGTTACGAATTCGCACTTGAACCGCCGCAGTCACAGCCGCCGGTCGTTCAACCGGTGCAGACGTCTGAGATTCCCGAGCCGGCGTCTTGGTTGGTTCTATCGGCGGCCGCCTGTCTCGCGATGGGGCAGCGTCATCGCCGTTCACGGACATAGAAATCAAGTTAGCGCCTAGCGACGTGAGGCACGCTATGATGGTGGCACTCCTGCACCACCTGAAAGGTTCCGTCATGCGCCGATTGTCCGCCACCCTCCTGTTTGCCACCCTCACAGCCGGTTTGTTTGCTTCGTCTGTCAACGCCGCCGAGGTGAAAGCCAAGATCGATGTGCCGAAGGACGCCGATGTCAAGCTTGATTTGAGCAAAGCCAAGATCCAGTTGACGATGTCGGTCAAGCGTGAACCGATTCCCTTCCCCGCGAACTTCGCTCAAATGTCCAATGACGAAAAGCGCGCCTGGTATCAGAAGTTTCTGGCGTCGGATGAAGGCAAGGCGTACTCCAAACGTATGCAGGAAGCGTTCGCCAATCGCAAGAACTACACACTGAAAGCAGACAAGGACGGCAACGTCGTCGCCAAGGACGTGGCGCCGGGTAATTACACGTTGACCGTTCAGTTCTTCAAAGGCGATAACCCGACGCGCGGCACCGACCCGATCGCCGACGGCTACACCCGTCTTTCGGTCGCCGACCAACCGGTCGACGCCGGCAAGGTGAAGATCAACATCCGCCGATCAGTGAACGTCGGCGACGTCGCGCCCGACTTTGACGTCAAAACCGTAGACGGCAAACCGCTCAAGCTCAGCGACCATCGCGGCAAGTATGTGCTCGTCGATTTCTGGGCGGTCTGGTGCGGCCCATGCCGCGGTGAAACGCCAAACCTCAAAGCCACATATGACGCTTACAAATCCAACTCCCGGTTCGCGATGATCGGTTTGAGTCTCGACCGCGAAACCAAGGCGCCGATCGATTACGCCAAGAAGAACGACCTCGGTTGGATTCAAGGCTTCCTCGGCAACTGGAGTGACGACAAAGTCACCAAGGCGTACGGCGTGCGCGGTATCCCGTCGATCTGGCTGATCGGTCCTGACGGTAAAGTTGTCGCCAAGGGGCTGCGCGGCTCGAACATCAAAGCCACCGTCGCCAAATACATGGACAAGCTTCCCGATTGATGTCCGCAACGGCTTGCTCTGTCAATTGAATGAACACCATTGAATCTGGGTGTCGCGGCTCACTCCTTCGGCGGTTGAACTTCCGACGGTTTGAATCGCGGCCCCCAGATTTTTTCCATCAGTTCAAAGGCGGTCGGATCGAATTGTTTCAGTTCGCCGTAGACAAACGGGTAATAGTCGTTCACCCATAAATAGGCTTCAGTGCACTCGGCAAAGTATTCCTTGTGGTTACCGATGCCGTAGTGGCGCATGAAATAGCCTTTGTCACGCATGATCTTCTCGTACTTGCCGCTCTTCTTGGCGGCGCTGTACGCAGCGATGATGCGCGGTTCGTCCCAGCCGAGCACCTGGTCGTGATAGGCGTGCGCCAACTCGTGCAACAGCGTGTTGACCGGGCGATTTCGCCACGCCAGAAACTCCTCGATCTTGGCGATCTCGATCGTGCCGGTCTTGTCCGGGTTGTAGCCGTGCGCGATCAGCCATTGCTTGTTGTTGTGATATTGCGTGCGCCGGGGGAAGTTGTGCTCAACCCAGATTTCCACCTTGCGCAGTTTCTTCATTTTGTCCGGTTTGATCAGCGGGGTGAGCAAACGCAATTGCGAACGCACTTCGTCCAGCACTTCCTTCGTCTTTTCCGGATGCGATTTGAGCCGATGGGAAACGCGGATCGTAAAGCCTTCGATCTTCTTCACTTCATATGTATCCGTCGCGTCGTTCGGCGGGCGGTACTTGTGCTTCTTCTCCTCGCCCAAACTGATCTGGGGCGTGAACAAAGTTGTCAACAGAACGGCGATGGTGCAGGTGATGGTTTTCATTTCCACATGCTAATGGCTGGGTTTACCAGTAACAATGCGGAATCCAAATGACTGATGACGCACTGCGTCGCGTTGTGCCTGCTGGTTTTGTGAAATCACGTGTTCAGGGAATCAAGCAGCGTCGGTTCCACAAATCTGATTGGCGAATTTTTCCTGCTGAATGCTTGC
>JANQKH010000029.1 GCA_028281215.1 Phycisphaeraceae bacterium
GCCGTGTTTTTTTCTGGGGCCGAATCAGGAGGGGTTGGCATCTTGTGCTACTGGCGGTTGACCGATGCCCCACTTTGGCTTTGCTGCTCGGCTTGACAAAGTGTGGCACCCTCGATCACATCACCAAACAAAAACGATCCCCACACACGGGGATCGTTCACGTTTGTTCCGGTCGGAATCGCGCGATCAACCAGCGCCGGCTGGTTGTTCGGCCGTCTTGGGTGGAGCGTCTGTTTTGGCTTCCGGTTTTGCTTCGGTTTTCGCCGCTGCCGCCTTCGCGTCGTCGTCCTTCTTCTTCTGTTTCTTCTCTTCGCCGGTCTTATCCGGGACGATGATCATGGTCATGCGTCGGCCTTGGCCGCGCGGTGGAGTTTCGATTTTGCTCACGTCGCTCAAACCGTCCGCCACTTGCAGCATCAGGTCGCGCCCGATGTCTTTGTGCGCGTTCTGTCGGCCGCGGAACATGAGCGTGAACTGCACCTTGTGCCCTTCGTTGATGAACCGGCGGGCGCGGTCGGTCTTGATCTGAAGATCGTGCTCATCGATCGCGGGACGCAGGCGAACTTCCTTCAACTCACTCTTCTTGGAGTGGCTCTTGGCTTTCTGCGCCTTCTTGCGCTCCTGGTACTTCCACTTGCCGTAGTCCATGATGCGACAGACCGGCGGGCTGGAATTGGGCGCAACTTCCACGAGGTCAAGCTCAGCGTCTTTGGCGCGCTGCTTGGCTTCGGCGAGGTCGACTACTCCGATCTGGTTGTCTTCGTCGTCGATGAGACGGACGGGAGAGGTGCGGATGGCGTCGTTGGTACGCAGGCGTTTGCCTGTGTCCTTCTTCTGCGTGAATCGTCTGGCGATGGTAAAACTCCAACGGGACAATGATTGATTTAACCGGGCTCGCGCTTGTCCCACCAACAAGCCGGTGTTTGTGCCCACGCCAAACATTGGCGCAGGATAACCGCTGCAATCTAAGGATATCGGGCTTTGTGGGGGGTTTCAAGAGGGAAAACCTCCGCAAATAAGGGAAATTCCCCAAAAAACGGGCTAATCCTCGGCCCGCCACCGACTTTGCCTTGACCCTGTAGGAGAATCGAAGTGAATGGGAAACATGGGCGAGTGGGCCACGCCATTCAAACATAGAATCACACGCAGCCCAAATTTAACAATCCGGGAACCCAAATTGAAGCTTCCGCTATTACCAATCCTCATTGCGCTAAACATCGTACTCGTCGTGATTCTGTTGTGTGCCAGAAAGCGATTGAACAAGGAGCACGCTGCGTTCTCCGGCAAATCGCGCGATGAACTAATTGCCATTGCAGAAGCCAATCCCTTGCACCATGGCGACGCCGTCATCGAGGAACTGAAGAAAAGAGGCGAGGACTATGGTTTTACCCTCACTCTGTTTATCCAGATGTTGACTGATGGAAATTGGTTGAAGAAGCACGTCGCGTGGAGCAATCTCGGAGCACACTTCGCAGACTCCATCCCAGACATCGATTTCTCAAAACTAAAACCTTCCACGGCGGACAAAGAAGCTTTGGTCGGACTGATAAACGATTTAACCAATAACGATTAGGCCGTGCAGCCGACAAACTACAGATCTGCTGCAGATTGGCCCATAAACGACGGGCGACCAACAACATAACACGTTTGATATCACATGGTTAAGCTCAAAAAGAACCTGGCCGGGGGGTACCCCTGTGGCCGGTCACGGCTTTTTCTGCCCAAAAACGGTCAATCCTGTGCGCGCCCGAGGATTGCCCGCCTGACGCTTTGCCTGCCGATTTTCCATATCATCCGGCTCAACGAGACCTTGCCATGACACCGCCCAACGGCGACACCCTTGCCACCGCCCCGGACGCCCCTGCCGAGAAAGCGACTGCGCCCGAAAATCACGTCATCGAAGTCCATGACATGATCAAACAGTTCGACGGCAAGGTCGTCCTCAACGGGATCAACCTGAACATCCGTCGCGGCGAGACGATGGTCATCATGGGGGGGTCAGGCTCGGGCAAATCGACTTTGCTGCGCTGCATCATCGGATCACTGAAACCGGACGGCGGAGGCATTCGTCTTTTCGGCGATGAAATTACCTCGATGACCGATGGCGAGATGGACGGCGTGCGCAAGAAATTCGGCATCCTGTTCCAGTCCGGCGCGCTGTTCAACTCGATGACGCTGCGCGAAAACGTCGCCCTGCCGTTGCAGGAACACACCGACCTGCCGGGCGACGTGATCGACATCATGGTCAAGATCAAACTGGAAATGGTCGGGCTGCGCGAGCACGCCACAAAGTATCCGGCTCAGATCTCCGGCGGCATGAAGAAACGCGCCGGCTTGGCGCGGGCACTGGCGCTCGATCCGCAGATCCTTTTTTACGACGAACCGTCAGCCGGCCTCGACCCGGTGACCAGCGCGGAGATCGATCAATTGATCATCGACCTGTCGAAGCGGCTGGGCGTGACGAGTGTGGTGGTCACGCATGAGATGGACTCGGCGTTCACGATTGCCGACCGCATGGCGATGCTGGACAAAGGCCGGATGCTGACCGTGCAAACGAGGCAGTTTTTCGAGAACATGCGCGACGGCGAACCCGACCACCTGGACCACGACGGCCAACTGATCCGTCAGTTTTTGCGCGGCGACGCCGACGGACCGATCACGGCGCGGAAGTTGTCCACCAGCTATGAGGAAGACCTGCTGGGCCTGGATGAAACGGAAACGTACGTCCGCCCGGCGATTCAACCGACGCGCACCGTGAAGGAAGTGAAAGAGAAGAAGCCGGAGACTGCGGCTGATTCGACGGCTCCAACCGCGACAGTCGCGGACATGACAGACAACCAAACGGACGAATCAAAACAGCCCGATCGTCGAACCGGCCCCGATGACCGGCGGACAGGCGAAGAAGATCGGCGTGAATAAGACGATGCGAATTCGACCATGATTCCGTCGCCCGTCAAACCGCGGACGAACACCGACACCAGGATGCGATTGCCATGACCCCACAACGCGACAACGTCAAAGCCGGCCTGTTTGTTTTTCTGGGCATCGTGCTTGGCCTGGCGTGCATCTTCACGCTGAGCGACTTCGATTCGCTGTTCGCCAAAACGCAGCGCGTGCGGGTTTACTACGCGCTGTCCGACGGCTTGCAGGGGTTGGAACAGGGCGCGGCCGTAAAGCTGGGCGGTCAGCCGATCGGCGACGTGGTGGACATTGAAGATTACGAACCGGACAGCGATTCGCCGGGCGTGCGCGGCAAAATTGTGACGATCGACATTCCCGAACGGGTGAAGTTGTATTGGGATGCGCGTATTGAACTGGACGTGCCGCCGTTGGGCACCGGCACCTCGTTGAACATCGCCGACGTCGGTCGCAAGGGTGAACCTTACGATGCGTCGCAGACAATACCACAAGCAACGTATGAACGGTTTTACCCGGAATACCGCACGTCGCCCGTGCCGGACCCGAACAACCCGCAGCAGGTGACGCTGGCGATGCGCCGGATTCCAAGCGGCGCGATTCCCGGTCGCGTGGCGGGCAGTGCGTTGACGAAGAATTTCACGCGCGACATGGGCATTGCCGACGCGCAGCGAACGCAGATCAAGCAAATCATCGCGAACGTGGCGGTGATCACGGACGATTTGAAAAAGGTCAGCGGGGCCTTGGGTTCGAACGACACGACCCTTGCGGAAACCATCGAGAACGTTCACGCATTGACCAAAACACTGCGCGACGACATTCCGGAAATCACCGCGTCGGCCAAGCGCACGATGACCGAAGCAGAGGCGACAGTCGGGCGGATCGGCAAGGAGGTTGAACTGGC
>JANQKH010000081.1 GCA_028281215.1 Phycisphaeraceae bacterium
TGATGCCCGGTGTGTTCTCTGTTCCGCCGCGCCGGTCACGTTCCTGCGGCCCACCAAGATTCGTCGGCTGCAATTTCACACCGCTTCGTACATACAGAGCGCCAATCCCCTTCGGCCCATGGAACTTGTGGGCCGCGAACGTCATCAGATCGACCGGCACGGCTTTCACATCGACCGGCAACTTTCCGACGGCCTGCGTGGCGTCACTGTGCAACAGCAACCGCGTGCGCGTGCCTTCGTTGCGGTCAATTTCCAACATGCGACGGCGATGCGCCTCGATGATGGCGGCCACATCGTTCAACGGCTGAATGACGCCCGTTTCGTTGTTCGCCCATTGGATGCTGACCAACACGGTTGCGCCCGCGGCGAGGTTGGCATCCAGCACAGCTTCAAGTGACAGCAAATCGACGCAGCCGTTGATGTCGACACCGAGTTGCACGACGCGGACGCCGTGTTCGCCGATAAACGCCGCCGGCTCACGGATCGCCGAATGTTCGACCGGCGTGGTGATCAAAACAGGTTGATGGTTGTTCGCCGATGTGTACGACAGCACGCCGCGCAGGGCAAGGTTGTTCGACTCGGTGCCCCCGGAGGTGAAGATGAGTTCCCGATCGCGCGCGTGGACCAGCTTCGCCACCGATGACCGCGCCAGTTCAACGCGATGCCGCACCATCTGACCAAAGCGATGCACGCTGGACGGGTTCGCCCACAATTGCTCATTCACCTCCTGCATCGCAGCAATGACCTGCGGCGCCGGCTGCGTCGTGGCGTTGTTGTCCAGGTAAATCCAATCCATCGCAGCATTGTAGGAAGGGTGAGTTTGAAGGGGGAAGCGACGGCGCGCGTGCCCCCATTTGGGGGGCGATCCCAGATCGCCAATGAGTGATCAAATACTGTTGCACGGAACGGCGATCCACGGTCACCCACTAAACCTCCAAATTCCCTTTCCCCATTCAGGCTTCGCATTCCATCTGACCCGTTTTGCTATCATTCGCCTCTTTCTCCCGAAAACCAGAATAAAACCAATTCCCCGAGCCACCCATGGACAGCTTTCAATACAAAGACGGTCAACTTTTCTGCGAAGACGTGAACCTCGACGCACTGGCGGGCGAGGTCGGCACGCCCACGTACGTCTACTCCAAAGCCACCTTCCTTGATCACTACGACAAGATCGCCAAAGCCTTCGGTGACCTGCAACCGATCATCGCCTACTCGATCAAGAGCTGCGGCAATATTCACATATGCAAGACCCTCGCGGAGCGCGGCGCGGGGATGGACGTCGTCTCCGGCGGCGAACTGTTCCGCGCCCAACAGGCCGGCGCGGACATGAGCAAAGTCGTCTACGCCGGCGTCGGCAAAACCGACAGCGAAATCCGGCAGGCGATCGACGCCAACATTGGCTGGTTCAACATTGAATCCGAAGCCGAGTTTGAAAACATTTCAGCCATCGCGCGATCAATGGGCAAGAACACCAACGGCGCGCTGCGCGTCAATCCCGACGTCTCCGATCCCAAAACCCACGAAAAAACCACAACCGGCAACAAGGAAAGCAAGTTCGGCGTCGACATCGACCGTGCGCGGCGCTTCTTCGAAAAATACGGCCACGATGAAAGCCTCAAACTTAGCGCCATTCATCTGCACATCGGTTCACCAATCTATTCGGCTGAGCCTTATGTGCGTGCGATCACCAAGGCGCTCGAACTGATCGAAGAACTGCGCGGCAAGGGCTATTCCATCGACACGATCGACATCGGCGGTGGATTCGCAGCCGACTATGAAACCGAAGCATCGCCCGTCGCAGCCGACTACGCGAAAGAAATCGTGCCGCTGCTCAAGCCGTTCAAAGACGCCGGCGGCAAAGTCATCCTGGAACCCGGCCGCACCATCGCCGCCAACGCCGGCATCCTGCTCACCCGCGTGAACTACATCAAGCAAGGCGGCAAGAAGAAATTCGTCATCATCGACAGCGGCATGCACCATCTGATTCGGCCGACGCTGTACGACTCGTTCCACTTCATCTGGCCGACCAACGTCGCGCCGATGCACGAGCCGCCGCACCGCAAAGCCGAAATGGACATGCCCGGCCTCGAAACCTGCGACGTCGTCGGGCCCATCTGCGAGAGCGGCGACTACCTCGCGCAGCAACGTCCCCTACCACCCGTCGCGCGCGGCGACCTGCTCGCCGTGTTCAGCGCCGGCGCGTACGGCATCGTCATGGCGAGCCACTACAACGCGATGCCGAAGCCGGCGGAAGTGTTGGTGGATGGCGGCGACTTCAAGGTGATTCGCAGGCGGGAGACGTATGAGGATCTCGTTGTGGCGGAGAAGGTCTAATCCATTCGCGCGAATCATCCGTTTAGCGGGCGATCGAAGATCGCCACGAGAAAGGTGCGTCAATAGTGGCGAGAGTGGCGATCTACGATCGCCCGCTAAACCACACATCACCTGTTGATCAACAGTATCATGCCACCATGGCGACGGATCGCATCATCTCGGCAGGGACGACCACACCCGACGAAGAACAACACAATCTCTCGTTGCGCCCGCAGCGGCTGGCTGATTATGTCGGGCAACCCAAACTCATCGAAAAGCTCGGGATCACGCTCGAAGCGGTCAAGCAGCGCAGCGAGCCGATGGAACATGTCCTGCTCCACGGCCCGCCCGGGCTCGGCAAAACAACCCTTGCTCACATCATCGCTAACGAAATGGGCACGCACCTAACCGTCACCTCCGGCCCCGCGCTCACCCGCCCCACCGACCTCGTCGGCATCCTGACCAAACTGCAAGCCAGCGATGTGTTGTTCATCGATGAAATCCACCGCCTGCCGATCTCGCTGGAAGAATACCTCTACTCGGCGATGGAGGATTACAAGATCGACGTGCAGATCGACTCCGGCATGCATGCCAAGACGATCACCCTGCCGCTCAAGCCGTTCTGCCTGATCGGCGCCACGACCCGCGCCGGCCTGATGAGCGGCCCGATGCGATCACGCTTCGGCTTGACGCATAATCTCGAGTTCTACAGCGAGGAAGATCTACTCCGCATCCTGCACCGCAGCGCGTCGCTGATGAACCTCGTCGACGAAGACGGCAAGGCGATCGCCAAAACCAAAGGCAGTCTGCAAGCGATGAAA
>JANQKH010000094.1 GCA_028281215.1 Phycisphaeraceae bacterium
ACCGGTTCGCCGCCGCGCGACAAGCGCGTCGTACCGTCGAGCATGACGCCTTGCCAGATCGGTTCGGTGTATGTGTCGCACAGGCAAGGCCGACCGTGCGTGCAGTAGAAGCATGTGCCGCATGCCGGCGCCCAGTTTAGCGCGACGTGATCGCCCACATGGATTGATGCAACATCATCGCCGACCTGTTCAATGATGCCCGACCCTTCGTGACCAAGTACGGCCGGCAGGGGATGTTTCGTGTCGCCGGTGACCAGATGCCAATCGCTGTGACAGACACCCGCCGCCTGCATGCGCACCAGTACTTCACCCGCGCCCGGCGGCGCGAGGTCGAGTGGCTGAATGGTGAACGGTTGGCCGACTGATTCGAGTACAGCCGCCCGTGTTTGCATGGCCATGCTTCTGCCTTTGTGTGCGAGTGGTTGCGAAACCGCTTGGTCCCGGGCTCGCCCGGCGATTTCCCCCGGCATGCCGGGGGCTAAGTGTTCGCATTTGATCAATCGAGACCGCTTCCGGCGAACAGACTACAGTACGCCCGCTTCGCAAGGAATCACGCTATGCCTTCGTTGATCTCACTGGCCTCCACATCGTCCTCGATTCAATTCGCCATCGTGGCGTTTGCGCTGTCGGGTCTCATCGGTGTGGCGGTACATCGGGCGATGGTCAAGGCCAGCATCGTCAACAAAACCAACAAGGACGATAAAAGCCAACCAGGGTTCGACGAAAACGCCGCCTGGCTTCTGGTGGGCATCATCACCATTCCTTGCGGTGTGATCATCTGGGCCCTGTTGCAATTCCTGTGGCCGATCGTCGTGGGATGGCTGCTCGCTCTGTTGGATTGGATCAACTCGTGGTAAACAGGCTGTGTCGATCGTCCGTCACAAAAACTCCAAGTGGGACGAGCGTTCCGCCCGTCAAGGGCAAACCAGACAGGCGAGACGCCTGTCCCACCAACAGAAAAGAGAGTTTTCGGACAAAGCCAAAGTGCGCGTCACCGATTTCACGCATCACGCGACTTCTCGTCCAACTTCGCTTCCAGTGCCGCAATCTGCTTCTTCAACCGTTTGAATTCCTTGGCCATGTCGGCAAGTTTGAGTGAGGCAAGCACGTTGCGTTTGGCTTGTTGGATCGGCATCGCCGGTTGTCCACCGTACTTTTCGCCCGGCTTGGTGCTCTCTATCACGCCGGACTTTGCGGCGAACTGGCATCCGTCGGCGATGTGCAGATGGCCGGCGACACCGACCTGTCCGCCCATCACCACGTAGTCACCGGTGGTGACCGAGCCGGCGAGTCCAACCTGCGCGACGTACAGGTTGTGCTTGCCCGTTTTCGTGCCGTGCCCGATGGTGACGTTGTTGCTGAACTTGGTGCCCGCGCCGATCACCGTGCTTCCAACGGTCGCGCGGTCGACGGTGCAACCGGCGCCGAGTTCGACGTCGTCTTCGATCACAGCGTTGCCGATCGGGGGAATCTTGTGATGGCGCGGCGGCTCGCCTTCCAATGCGTGTGTCGCGTAACCGAAGCCGTCCTGTCCGATCACACAACACGCCTGTAATGTCACGCGATTGCCCAGTACGCAATCGTCATAGACGGTGACGCTCGGATAAAGTTGGCAGTCGTCGCCGATTTTCGCGTTGCGACCGATGTAGCAGTTCGGGTAGATCACACAGTTGTTCCCGACCACTGCGCCGGCTTCGATAACGACATGATGCTGGATGCA
The DNA here is from genome assembly GCA_028281215.1 of Phycisphaeraceae bacterium. GTDB lineage: Bacteria > Planctomycetota > Phycisphaerae > Phycisphaerales > Phycisphaeraceae > JANQKH01. The sequence goes on from JANQKH010000094.1 coordinate 1,721, forward strand.
ACAGTTGTCGCCGACCGTCGCGGTCGGATCAATGGTCGCGGTCTCAGCAATGCCGGATGGCGGGTGTTCACGGAAGCCGTGCAGTTCGACCAGTGCTTCGCGAAAGGCAAAGTAGGGATCTTTGGCGATCAGAAGGTTGACCTGTTCCGGCGCACTTTCCGCGTCGGCGGCGGAGACGATCACCGCGCCGGCGTCGGTTGTTTTCAGCGACTTGAGATACTTGATGTTGGCCAGAAAGCTGACTTCATCGGATCCCGCTTCGTCGATGCCCGCGCAACGGGTGACGGTGTGTTCGCCGTCGCCGCGAACGGTGGCGTCGATGCGTTCGGCCAATTGTTGAAGGGTCATCGCCATTGCGGCACAGGATAGCGGCTTGCGGGTGAAGGTGGGGTTTGCCTCTCAGGAAAGCAGCAAAGGGAGATCAAGTTGAGGCGTTTACTTCCGTCAGGATTGCTGGGCATGACAACATCAGCCAGCCATCGAGCCACCATCACAACACCTTCATCCTCTTTCTGCCTTCCTAAGACGAACGCCCTGAGACTACGAGAGCGCATCAGCTAATTTCCTCACATCCTGACTGGCGATCGCTTTCCGTAGCGTGTCGTTCAGGTCGACGATGATGGTGAGGAACCAGATACCGAAGAAGAAGACCCCCATCATGCCAAGCATCGATCCGCAACAACAGACGTCGAAGCCCCGGGTTCCGCTCCTTCCGATGATGATGCCGAACCCGACCACGGCGAATCCGAAATATACGACTTGATACGTCTGCATGAATCGGCCGTGTACGGACGAATGCATGCGTTTGGCCAGGGTAATCAGGTATTGCATGAAGATCACATGCGACGCAGCCGCGGCGATCGCGGTGAGCAGCCAAAGCAATTCCAAGTCCGGGTTCGGTTCGATCGCGCTGACGAACATCACGCCGGCAAACAACCCCATGCCGGCGCAGGTCGTACTGCGCACCATGGAACTGAACCACGCGGCCGGCCCTTCATCATGCGTGCGCGGTTCCGGCGTCGTTACTTTCCACACGCCGGCGATGTAAAGCACGATGCCCAGGTCGAACGCAATGGCGATCCATCGCATCAGCATGTCGTTCACGTAAAGATTCGAGCGGTTGGTGGTGTCAATCAAGGCGAAGGCGACGAAGATCAAGCCGAGAATGAGGATGACGTTGAAACACGTCAGCAACAGTGTGGTGCCGCGCTTCAAATGCGTTAACCAATGCGGGTCGGCGTAGTCAAGGAAGTATCCGCCGACCGACCATCTCACGTCGGTGCCGCACTCGGGGCACGCGCGCTCACGTGACAATCCGCGCAGGTTGTAGCCGCACTTGCGGCATTCAATGTCGCGACTGATCGCCTTCTCCGCGTTACGCCGTTCGCCGGGTGCGTCGGCGTAGCCCAGGCTCGCGTGACGCACCGACCACACCACCGGCAACTTGCAGTTGGGACATACATCGCCGATCGTCAGGTCCGCCAAAGACCGGTTGCAGTCCCGGCAGGTCAACTCGCGGTCGACAATTGGTTTCTTGTCGTTGGGCGAAGGGTCAGGTTGAGGTGGTGTCGATTCCAAACGTTTAGCGGGCGATCATAGACCGCCATTCCCCGCACGTGAAGATGATCAAGGAAAAATCCCGCGGTATTCGTAAACCTGTCGAATGTAATCCAACGCGACGCAGTACGCCGCGGTGCGCAGGTCACAGTTGTAGCGTTGCGCCGCCAGCCGAACACGTCGCGCCGCCATGATCAGGTATTTTTTCAGCAGGCGATCAACCACTTCGAGATCCCACGTCTCGGCCTGGCGGTTCTGTTTCCATTCGAAGTAACTGACCGTCACACCGCCGCAGTTGCAGAGGATGGCGGGCAACACAGTGATACCCCGTTCAGTCAGCACGCGGTCGCCGGCGGGGGTGACCGGTGCGTTGGCGGCTTCGACGATCACCTGGCATTGCACCTGATTGGCGATATTCGGGCCGATCATCTGTTCAAGCGCGGCGGGAATGAGCAGGTCGACCGACGATTCGTAAAATTGGTCATCGGTGATGTGCTCGCCGCCGCTGAACCCCGCGACGCCGCCTTGTTGTGCGACGTGTTCATCCAGCGCGACCGCATTCAATCCATCTTCATTGGCGATCGCGCCGGTGTGGTCGAGCACGGCTTTGAGTTTCGCGCCGCGTTCGCACAGCAGTTTGCCGGTCCACGAACCAACGTTGCCGTATCCGATCAGGCTGAACGACAAGTCGGCGCAGTTGAGGTCGAGTTCGGGCAGCAGTTCTTCAAGGACGAAAACAACGCCTTGTCCGGTGGCTTTGCTGCGGCCGAGGCTGCCGCCGAACTCCATGGGTTTGCCGGTCACCACGCCAAGCCCGCCGCGTCGTTGTTTGGGCTCGTTCAGATTCATGTACGTGTCCGCCATCCACGCCATGGTTTGCGCGTTGGTGCCGACGTCGGGCGCGGGGATGTCGTAGTCTGGACCGATGACGTTGGAGATGGCACTGGTGAATCGTCGCGTGAGGCGGGTCAATTCTTCGCGTGAAAGCGCGCGCGGGTCAACTTTCACGCCGCCCTTGGCTCCGCCGTAGGGAAGCCGCACCAGTGCGCACTTCATGGTCATCAGCACCGCCAGTGCTTTGATGTGATCGAGGCCGACATCGTGGTGATACCGAATCCCGCCCTTGTAAGGTCCAAGCACATTGTTGTGTTGTACGCGGTAACCCTTGAACAATTCATAGTGTCCGTCATCCATCTTGACGGGAAAGTGCACCATCACTTCGTTCTTTGGCTGGGCCAGAATCAGTTCCAGTGAATCCTCCATGCCCACCACGTCCGTCGCATTCAGGACGGACGTGATCGTCTGGTAATAAATGTTGTCTGAGTCGTAGGCAAAGCCGAGTTGATCAAAAATAGCCTGATGGGCGTTCATGTTGGCAGTATACGAAGGGAAAAGGGTTCGGGGATCAGGGATCAGTGGTCAGTGAAGGAAAGTCGATGGTTTGGTCGGCGCGGTACGCGAGGAAGTAGATGTCGAACTCGTTCCGCCGTTTCTTCATTGGAACACTTCACCTCAAAACCAATACGCTAACTGCAACGCCGACATCGTAATTCCCAACCCTGACTCCCACGCCCCGATCCCGAACCCTTCCCCACTCCCCGCTATACTTTCCACGCCCCGTTTCCCAGCGGGAATCAGACAGGAGCCCCCATGCCCAGAATTCATTTTTCGTCCGATGTCGAGCAGGGTGCAGGCGGTCAGGCCGTCACTGCGGATTTGGTCGGCCCGGTCAATGAAATGACCCAGCAGTTGCGGGAGGAGATCGCCAAGGTGATCGTTGGTCAGGACGCGGTCATCGAGCAGTTGCTCATGTGCCTGCTTTGCCGGGGTCACGCCGTACTCGTCGGCGTGCCGGGGCTTGCCAAGACGTTACTGATCTCCACACTCGCGCGGTCGCTTTCGCTTTCGTTTAATCGCATCCAGTTCACGCCCGACCTGATGCCGTCGGACATCACCGGCACCGAGGTGATCGAAGAGGACCGCACGACCGGCAAGCGTGAACTGCGATTCGTGAAAGGCCCGGTCTTTGCCAACGTGATTCTCGCGGACGAAATCAACCGCACACCGCCCAAAACGCAGGCTGCATTGCTTGAAGCGATGCAGGAACATCATGTGACCGCCGGCGGGATGACGCACCAGTTGCCGCAGCCGTTCTTCGTGCTCGCGACGCAGAACCCGATCGAACAGGAAGGCACGTACCCGCTGCCGGAGGCGCAACTCGACCGTTTTCTGTTCATGATCCACGTGGATTATCCGGAAGAGGCTGAGGAGTTTGACATCATCCGCCGCACCACCGCGCGGCAGCACACGGATCTCGAACACATCCTCGACGGGCATCGTGTCCGCGAGATTCAGGATCTGGTCCGTGATGTGCCGGCGGCGGATCACGTTGTGAAATACGCGCTCCAGATCGTGCGCAAGACACGCAAACCCAAACGCGGCGGCGAAGATGAACGCCCTGACTTTCTGAAAAAATACCTCGCTTGGGGTGCCGGCCCGCGCGCCAGCCAGGCGCTGATCCTTGCCGCCAAAGCCCGGGCCGTGCTCGGCGGACGCACCCATGCGACGGCGGAAGACGTTCGCCGCGTCGCGCACCCGGTGTTGCGGCACCGGTTGATCCCCAACTTTAACGCCGAAGCCGACAACATCCGCGCCGACGACCTGATCGACCTGCTCCTCGACTTCATTCTCCCCGAAGGTAGTGAAAGTTCGGCGGAGATGGATGCGGTGGTGCGTTAATTTTTTCGGATTTTGGATTGCGGATTTCGGATTGAATTTCGACCGCAGGCCAATCCGAAATCCGAAATCCGAAATCCGAAATGCCCAACACCGAAACCCCAACCTATCTCGATCCCCAAACGCTCGCGTCGATTGCGTCGTTGGAGTTGCGCGCCCGCATGATCGTCGAGGGCATGATGACCGGCATGCACCGGTCGCCTTACTTTGGGTACTCGGTCGAGTTCGCGCAGCACCGGCAGTATTCGCCCGGCGACGATCTGCGCCACCTCGACTGGAAAGTGTTCGGACGCAGCGACAAACTTTACCTCAAGCAATATCAGAAAGAGACCAACCTCGACCTGGTCATCATGGTCGACATCTCCGGCTCCATGGCGTTCGGGACGAACGAGGGTCATCGACCTGGTCCTAAAGGATCAGATTTGTGGCGCAAGTTTGATTATGCCGCCACCCTCGCCGCCACACTTGCCTTCCTCGCGTTGCGACAACAGGACCGCGTGGGCGTGCTGCTGTTTTCCGACGAACTGAAAAACGCCACGCGCACCAGCAACGGCCGCGGGCATTGGCGGTCCATCATCGATGTGCTCGAAGGCGCCGAGGTGGAGCCGATCGAAAGCGACACGTCACTCGTGGGTGTCTCGCCGGACGAGGTCGAAGCCCGCGCGACGAACATGGCGCGCATGTTCGATCTCTGACGTGGTCTGCACTTTCACACGAGCCAGATGAC